>JALRAW010000071.1 GCA_023257975.1 Candidatus Fonsibacter sp. | reverse complement strand
AAGAATATCATCAAAAATATCTAAAAAAACTTGGAAAATATTAATGTCATTAATTACAACAGACTGGTTAGATAAAAATCTTTTTAAAGAAGATGTTAAAATCTTAGATTGTTCTTGGCATATGCCTAATACTAAAAGATTTGGTAAAGATGAATTTTTAAATGAGCGCATTCCAGGATCACTCTTTTTTGATATCGATAAATTTTCAGACCCTTTGGCAAAATTTCCTCACACAATTCCCTCAGCAGACTTATTTGAGAAACTAAGCTCAGAACTTGGAATTAAAAACTCAGATCATATTATAGTTTACGATAGTCTTGGTATTTTTAGCGCTCCTAGAGTTTGGTGGATGTTTAATTATTTTGGTCATAAAAAAATATCTATTCTTGATGGTGGTTTAGTTAAGTGGAAAAATGAAAATAAAAAAATAGATAAAGGACCTGAGAAAAAATTTCCAAAAAGTAATTTTAAATGTTCAATAAAACATGAAATGCTTGCACTAATTGATCATGTAAAAGAAAATATTAATAATAAAAAATTTGAATTAGTTGATGCAAGAAGCAAAGGTAGATTTAATGGCACTGAGAATGAACCAAGACCAGATATTAAGAGCGGTTCTATACCTAAAAGCTTTAATATGCCTTGGACAGAGTGCATTAATCCAATAACTAAATGTTTTTTATCTAAAGAAGAACTTCAAAAAAAATTTAATGAAATAAATATTAATAAAAATTCTAAAGTTGTGTTTTCCTGTGGTTCGGGTGTTACAGCATGTATTGTCGCTAAAGCCTTTGAAATAATAGATGGCAATAAATTCTCAGTTTATGATGGCTCTTGGACTGAATGGGCTAGTCAATAAATAAACCTCTATAATCAAGTATATTTAAATAACAAAGAAATTTTTTTTTTAATTAAAGCATGTTATTACATGCCTCTTCATGAATACGTCAAAAAAAATAATAATAGCTGTCAGTATCATTGTTGTTCTTGTAGTTGCAATCATTAGTGGACGAATGATTTTAAACAATATTATTCAAAAAAAAATTAATGAAGTAAAACCAACTGAAGTTATTGCTCAAGAAGTTCAAAAGTTAGAATTTTACGAAAAGATAGAAACATTCGGCACAGCCTTAGCTAACCAATCATTCTCTATAAGAATTAAAAAAACGGATTTAATAAGTTCATTAGAATTTGATAAAAATTTAATGGTCCAAAAAAATCAACTCATCGCTCAATTAAAAACTGAAAAAATTACTGCTCCTTTTAGTGGTAGACTTGGTGTTAGAGAAATTACCCCTGGGATTTTAGGAGGCGAAGATTCAATTATTGCAACTTTAGATGATATTGAAACAATAAAGATTGATATTAAAATTCCTGAAAGTTATTTAAATATTCTTAAAAAAGATTTAAAAATTAAAGCAAGTTCTGAAGCGTTCAAAGAAATTTTTATTGGAAATTTAGATACTGTAAGCGCTCGTGTTGATCCTATTACGAGATCCATTTTAGTTCAGGCAAAAATTAAAAACCCAAATTACAGAATAGTTCCTGGTATGCTAATCAATATCGAAATTATTTATAATGAAAAAACATCTTTAGGGGTTCCAGAAGAATCTTTAATTCTTCAAGGGAATAGAACTATTGTTTATAAAGTAATTGAAGACAAATCGGTTGCACTTACCGAAGTAAAAACAGGAATCAGAAATTATGGAAAAGTTGAAATAATATCTGGATTAAATCCTGGTGATAAAATTGTAACAGAAGGCGTTTCTAAAATTAGAGATAAAGCGCAAATAAAATTAATAAATAAATAATAAATGTTCTTAACCGACATCAGTATTAAACGTCCAGTTTTTGCGACTGTGATGTCGATTGTACTCGTAATATTTGGTTTAGTTATATTTAACAAAATATCTGTTAGAGAGCTTCCTGATATTGATCCTAGTATTGTGACTGTTAGAACTCTTTACAAAGGAGCTTCTGCAGAAATTGTTGATTCTCAAATTACACAAAAAATTGAAGATATAGTTGGAGGAACTCCTGGACTTGCAACAATTGATTCTAAAAGTGAAGATGGGAGATCTGTGGTTCGGATGGAGTTTGAGCCTGGTGTTAGCGTTGATGAAGCTACTAACGATATTAGAGATAGAGTATCAAGAATTATTGATTTTCTTCCTGATAATGCCGGTCGCCCTGAAATTTTTAAAACATCAGAGGGCAGTACCATCACTATATGGTTAAGATTAAGAAGCCAAAATTTAAGTGATCTTGATCTAAGTGATTATGCTAGCAGATATTTAAAAGATTATTTTGCAAGTGTGGATGGTGTTGGACAGATTATTTTAGCTGGAGAAAAAGAAATATCCTTAAGAATCTGGATTAATCCATCTGCGTTATCTGCGAGAGATTTAACTGTAGCAGATATTGAAAGTGCTTTATTAAAAGAGAACGTTGAATTCCCCTCAGGAAGATTAGAGTCTAAAAGAATGGATCTAACTCTTAAAGTCTACAAAAGTTACAAAAATGTTGAAGATTTGATGATGGGATGCGGCCAACCTGCGGGTGAAGCCGGTTTCAACATCGCTCGCGTCGTAGCCGTGCTCGCCGGACTCGACAATGTTCCTGGTGTCACTGTTAATCGATATTGCTCTTCGAGTTTGCAGACAATTCGCATGGCTGCGCACGCGATCAAATCGGGTGAAGGCGACTGCTTCATCGCGGCTGGTGTTGAAACAGTTAGTCGATATGCATCAGGCGCAAGCGACATGGCACCGAACGCAATTTTCAAACCATCGGGTGAGCGCACAAAAGCGCGCGCAGCCGGCGGTCAAGGTGTTTGGGCGCCAGCATCGGGTTTGCCAGACATGTACATCGCGATGGGTCAGACTGCAGAAAATGTTCGCGAACTCGAAGGCGTAACGCGACGTGAAATGGATGAATTCGGCGCGCGTAGCCAACAGCGCGCGGTCGCGAATCAAGAAAATGGCTTCTTCGAACGCGAAATCACTCCACT
>JALRAW010000063.1 GCA_023257975.1 Candidatus Fonsibacter sp. | reverse complement strand
AAAGCTGCAAAATCATTCGTAAGATCAAGATGTTTGGAATATGGAATTATTCCCCCAGTTTTTGAAAAAAAAGACATCCACATTCACGTACCTGAAGGGGCGACACCAAAAGATGGACCTTCCGCTGGTATTGCGATGGTTACTTCTATCGTTTCATCTTTAACTGCAATTCCAGTTAAAAGAGATGTTGCTATGACAGGCGAAGTAACTTTAAGAGGAAGAGTTCTTCCAATCGGTGGATTAAAGGAGAAATTATTAGCCGCACTTAGAGGAGGAATTAAAACTGTTTTAATTCCAGATGAGAATGAAAAAGATTTAGCTGAAATACCTAAAAATGTAATTGAAGGTTTAAAAATTATTCCAGTAAAAACAGTGGACGAAGTATTAAAGATTGCTTTAACTAAAAATTTGACACCAGTAGATTGGGTTGAGATTGATCTTTCGCAAACTCAAAAAGGAAATCAACTTCCAAGTGAAAGACCTGTTAATTAACACTACTTAATATTTAAATATTCAATAAAACTTCTTAAAGAAATCACTATTAAATAAATTCCAAATATTTTTGTGATTAAATTTCTACTTACTTTATGAACAACTCTTGCCCCCAAAGGAGCCATTAACATAGTCACCGGTACAAAAACTAAAAACCCCGCAAGATTAAAATAACCAAAGCTAAATGGAGAATTAACTTTCGCAAAAATTGCTCCACTTGAAATCATGCTAACAGTTCCGGAAATCGCAATCAAAATTCCAATAGCTGCAGATGTTCCAATGGCCTTTCTCATGTCATAACCAAATAATCTCATAAAAGGCACGGATAATGAACCTCCACCAATACCTAAGGGTACTGAAATAAAACCAATAAAATTACCAATTATAATTTTATAAATTTTTGGAATATTTCTTTCGGTTTCCTCTAATTTTGATTTTAAAAATAAAAAAAACAAACCTACTAAAAATGCAAATAATGAAAAAAATAAAACTAAATTTGCTGTTTTAAGATTTGAAGCTAAGAATGTTCCAATAATAACTCCCAAAACAATATAAATACCAAAAGATTTAATTAGACCAAAATCAACAGCATTAAATTTCATGTGCGTTCTTGTCGACATGATTGAAGTTGGAATTATAATTGCAAGTGAAGTTCCTAAAGCCAAGTGCATTTTAGTTTCCATTTCAAAATGAAGAAATGTAAATGCATAATACAAAGCGGGCACCATTACTAAGCCACCGCCTACACCAAGAAGACCTGCCATGAATCCAGCAACCGATGCTGCTATCATCATTACAATTAAAAGATAGAAAATTTGTGACCAATCCATAAAAATTGATTAATTTATATATTTTTGATTAATAAATAATAGTTAATATTCAAAAATGAAAATAATTAAAAAATATTGGTATATAATTCCTCTATTATTTATTATTTGGTTTTTTTATCCTAGCGACTACTTAAAGAATTGTGTCAGTGATTTTAAAAATAAACAAACATTCTATAAAAATCAATTTGCAGATCAGTATGGTCTAATCACTTGTTCAAAGATTAAAAAAGAGGATCAAAATACGTTTAATCTTTTAAAGGGTAAAGTGTTCTCAAAAACTACAGCATTTAAAAAGTATTTACCCAACTAATTATTATTTTAACTTTGGTTATTTACTGTTATACAAGTTTTTCAAATTTAAGGGGCGATTAGCTCAGTTGGTAGAGCATCTCGTTTACACCGAGAGGGTCGGGAGTTCGAGTCTCTCATCGCCCACCATTATTTATTTTTAGGGCATCTAGTTCAGTGGTAGAACACTTGCTCGACACGCAAGGGGTGGTAAGTTCGATTCTTACGATGCCCACCATAAGGATATGGATAAACTGTTTGTTTACGGAACTTTG
>JALRAW010000029.1 GCA_023257975.1 Candidatus Fonsibacter sp. | reverse complement strand
AGATAGATAATTTTATTAAAAATATTTTATAATAAAATTTCTGCAAATCTATTGTGATGAACTTTTAATTTATAATCATTTTCTTTTACTAATTCATCTACAGCTTTTTTAATTCCTGGTGCTTCATGATGAAAATAATCATCTACTAAAATTAAACAATTTTTTTTTGCTCTTTTATGTATTAACTTTAGTTCGGAAGAAATTGTTTCATAACTGTGACCTCCATCAATAAAAATCATATCATATATTGATAAATCAATTGTTGGCAAAACCTCAATAGAATTGCCTTTAATTAGTTTTACATTATCTTTATATTTTTTAAGAAAATTATATACGCTTTTAATACTATTAAGCTGCTCTTTTAAAATAACATTATAAACTAAATGTTTTAATGGATTTGATAAATATTGATTGTTGCTCCTTATATAATTTGGAGCAATTTCTTTTTCATCGGAAGGTTTATAATCTTCAAATAAATCTATACCAAGATAACTAAAATCATTATTAAATAGCCTGCTCTGCAAGTCTAAAACATTTCTGGCGGTAACACCGGTATAAACTCCAATTTCTAGAAAATTTTTAGGTTTTTTTTGATTAACTATATCTAAAAACTTGGATCCTATTTCAGGTTTTATTCCAGCTTTTCTCCAATAAACTTTGTACCGCATTTTAGTGGAAGGTAAATTACTTATTAAAATAATTATCTTGTAAATTCAAAGGCTTCAACCCACGAACCTTTTGTAGAGGCTTTAGAATATTCGGTTGCTCTACCTTCAAAAAAGTTCATGTGCTCAACGCCATTTAACATGTCATCTAACCAAGATAATGGATTTTCTTTAACTTCGTATATCTCTTTTAAACGTAATTGAGATAATCTTCGATTTGCAATCCATCTAATATAATCTTTAACTTGCTGAGCTGTTAATCCCTCGATATCGCCCATTTCAAATGCTAAGTCGATAAAAGCATCCTCATGATGAACGATTGTTCTGCAAGCATCATAAATTTCTTTTCTTAAACTATCATCTAACAAACCAGGATTTTCATCGCAAAAAGTATTAAAAATTTTAATCATTGAATTGCAATGAAGAGTCTCATCTCTTACTGACCATGTAACAATTTGGCCCATACCCTTCATTTTATTAAATCTAGGAAAATTAAGTAAAATTGCAAAACTTGCAAACAACTGTAGACCCTCTGTAAAAGCACTAAACACTGCTACTGTTTTAGCAATTTCTCGTTTATTGTTTGTGTTAAAATTTTGCATGTAATCATACTTATCTTTCATTTCTTTATATTTTAAAAATGCAGAATATTCTGAATCTGGCATTCCGATGGTATCTAATAAATGAGAGTAAGCAGCGATATGAATTGTTTCCATTGCTGAAAACGCAGTCATCATCATTAAAACTTCTGTGGGTTTAAATACACTCGTATAATGTCTGAGGTAACAATTGTTTACCTCAACATCTGCTTGGGTAAAAAATCTAAAAATTTGAGTTAATAAATTTTTTTCACCTTGAGTTAATTTTTTTTGCCAATCTCTAATGTCTTCTGATAACGGAACTTCTTCTGGCAACCAATGAATTCTTTGTTGCGTTAACCAAGCATCATAGCACCATGGATATCTAAAAGGTTTATAAACTGGATTTTCTTTTAACAAACCTTGTGTATCACAATAATTTTTATCAATTATTTTATCTTGAATTTTAACAGCTACTGACATGATAAACATTCCTCATAATTTTTAGGTTCTTCATTTTGTGTTTTTTCTGTTGTACTTGCAACAAAACTTTTACTTACAACTTCTGCTCTCTGTATAGATTTCGACCTGCAGTAGTAAAGACTCTTTAATCCTTTCTTCCAAGACTGGAAATGAATTTGATGTAAATCTTTTTTATGAACATCTGCTGGTAGAAATATATTTAAAGACTGCGCTTGTGAAATATAAGGTGTTCTATCTGCAGAAAGATCAATTAACCATCTTTGATCAAGTTCAAATGCAGTTTTAAAGACATCTTTTTCTTCTTGAGTTAAAAAATCTAAATGTTGAACAGATCCTTGGCTTGTAGTGATTGAAGACCAAGTTTCATTATTATTTTTTCCATATTTATTAAGAACTTCTTCTAAAAATTTATTTCTAACGTTAAAAGAACCTGACAATGTTTTGTGAGTATAACTATTTCCAGAAATAGGCTCGATTCCTGAAAAAGGAAAGTTGGCGCGCCCGGAGGGATTCGA
>JALRAW010000144.1 GCA_023257975.1 Candidatus Fonsibacter sp. | reverse complement strand
TTAATTACGATGTTATTCCTGGCGTTGTATATACTTCTCCTGAAGTCGCTTCAGTTGGGAAAACAGAAGAACAATTAAAAGAGCAAAAAATATCTTATAAAGTTGGTAAATTTCCTTTTGCAGCAAATGCTAGAGCAAAAGTTAATGATGAAGGAGACGGATTTGTTAAAATTTTATCTGATGAAAAAACAGATAGAGTTTTAGGCGTTCATATGATTGGACCGGATGTTGGTAATATGATCGCAGAAATGGCTTTGGCTATGGAGTTTGGTGCAAGCGCGGAAGATATTGCAAGAACGTGTCATGCCCATCCTACTTTAGCTGAGGCGATTAAAGAGGCTGCTTTAGCAGTTGATAAAAGAGCAATTCATTTTTAAATCAAATCTTCATTCCTGATTTTTTCCAATCAGCAGTAAAAATATCCACACCTTTATCTGTAAGATGATGCTTGTGAAGTTCTTTAAAAATCTTAACAGGAACTGTAGCAACATCAGATCCTATTGCTGCAACAGCATTAAAATGATCAACAGATCTTATAGAAGCTGATAAAATTTTAGTTTTTATATTTTTATAGTTATTAAAAACTTTTTTAATATCCTCTATAAGCTGAATTCCATTCTCACCTATATCATCTAATCTTCCAATGAAAGGCGAAACATAAGTTGCACCAGCCTTTGCAGCGAGCAAAGCCTGGGATGTAGAAAAACATAAAGTAACATTTACTTTTATTTTTTTTGACGAAAGTATACTGCATACTTGCAAACCATTCCAAGTTAGCGGAACTTTAATTACAATATTTTTTGCAATTTTTCTTAGAACATCAGCCTCTTTTAACATTGAATGAACATCTGGAGACGTGACTTCAGCACTTACCGGACCTTTTATTTCGCTACAAATTTCTTTTAATAAAATTTTAAAATCAGTATTTGCACTTGCAAGCAGAGAGGGATTTGTTGTGATGCCGTCGACTAAATTAGCTTTGTTTAATCCTCTAATTTCTTTAATATCTGATGAGTCTAGAAAAATTTCCATGGATTTAGATTATAAAATTTATAGTAAGAAATAAACAATTAATAAATTTTTTTGATGAACTTAGATGTATTGTTGCCATTAAAATTTGATCATCCATTTACATATAATGTTCCTAAAGATATTAGCGTAAAAGTTGGTGATTTTGTTTTAGTACCCTTTAAAAATAAAGATATCATAGGAGTTGTTTGGGGAAAAAGTGGTGTAATTAAAAATTCTATTAAAATTAAAGATATTAAAAAAAAATTTGATTTTGTATCTTTATCTAAAGATACCTTAATTTTTTTAGAGAAATTTTCTCGATATAATTTAGTTGATTTAGGAATTGTATTAAAATTATTTATTTTTAAAAAAGCCTTCAAAGAAACATCAAAAAAAAAGAAACAAGAAGGCTATTTTGAAAAATATTCATTAAAAAAAAATATTAGTTTTGATTTAAGTCAGAAAAAAGCTATTAAAATTTTAGACGATCAATTAGCATTTGATACATTTTCAACAGTATTATTACACGGGATTACAGGATCAGGAAAAACATTAATATATTTTAAAAAAATACAAGATTTTTTAGAAAAGGGTTATCAGGTTTTAGTTTTACTTCCAGAGATTGCATTAACAAATCAAATAAAAGAAAGATTCAAAGAATATTTTGGTAATTATCCAGCGTTATGGCACTCAGATATTTCTGATAAGGATAAGAAATTAATTTGGCATGGAATTGCTAGTCATAAAATTAATTTAGTTTTAGGGGCTAGATCATCTTTGTTCCTTCCTTTTAAAAAATTAGGTTTAATTATTATAGATGAAGAGCATGACCAATCTTATAAACAGGAAGATCAAGTAATTTATAATGCTCGTGACATGGCTGTGTTAATGGCTTCTATAAAAAAAATATCAGTCATTCTAGTTTCAGCAACGCCTTCTATTGAAACTTACTACAATACAGTAAATAAAAAATTTTTTTATATTAGTTTAGATAAAAGATATAATAACGCTCAATTACCAGAAGTTAAGTTTGTAGATTTAAAAAAACATCCACCTCTTAAATCTAAATTTATTTCTTCTTCTATTGTTCCAGAGCTTAAAAATATTTTAAATAAAGGAAATCAAATTTTATTTTTTTTAAACAGAAGAGGATATTCAACGTTTGTTATTTGTTCAAAGTGTGGATATCGTTTTAATTGTCCTCATTGTTCAGTTTCATTAATTTATCATAAGGAAAATAATAAATTAATATGTCACTATTGTGATCACAAAGCTTCATTAGAGAGAAGATGTAATGATGGAGATAATTGCAAATTTTCTTTTTATGGTCTTGGTGTTGAAAAAATATTTGAAGAAGTTAAAGAAATTTTTCCTAACAAAAGAATTGAATTATTCTCAAGTGATTTTATCCATAATGATGATAGTACAAAGAGGATTTTTGAGAGTATTCAAGATGGAAAAATTAATATTATTGTAGGAACTCAATTAATTTCTAAAGGTTTTCATTTTTCAAAATTAAACTGTATCGTTGTTGTGAACTCAGATGTAAATTTTTTAGGAAATGATATTCGAAGTTCAGAAAAAACATATCAACTAATGAATCAGCTTAGCGGCAGGGCCGGAAGAGAGGTTAAAAATTCAATAGTATATCTTCAAACTTTTGAACCAGAAAACCCAACATTAAAATCAATATGTGATCAGAATATTTTAGCTTTTTATGAAAATGAAATTAGTTTTAGGGAAAAGTCTAATCTACCTCCATTTACAAAACTTATTGCTTTTATTATTTCAGGAAAAAATAGATTTGATGTTGATGAGTGTGCAAGAATTTTAAAAAAGATTAGTTTTACTAAAATTAAAAATTTAATTTTTTCAATATCACCAAAAGTTTTAATATCAATTCAAATCAGGGCCTCACTGCAATGTAGCCCTGAGACAAGCCTTTGATGATTTTGATATAATGTCAACAAAG
>JALRAW010000051.1 GCA_023257975.1 Candidatus Fonsibacter sp. | reverse complement strand
ATTCCTATAATCATTAAATTTATTTTTTTTTAAATATTCAATTCCGTTATTACCTAATTTTTTAACAAAAAATTTTTGCTGAATATCTGAGTTATTGTAAACTAAAAAACGATCATCCCAGTTTTTCTTTTGTTTTTTTTTATTTAAAATTTCAACGGCAATATTTCTATCCTCTCTAAAAAATGAAATTAAATTTTTATTTTTTTCAATTAAACATCCGCCTAATGTTGAAGATTTAAAAATTTTTGATGATAAATTTTTAATTAAATTTTTTAAGCTATCTGATCTTGGAGGATAATACTCCCCAGAAACAAAATGAATTGCTTTAATTATAACTCTAAAAATGACTTCTTGTGCTTCATTTTTAAAAATTGAAGATTTTAATATTGCGTAACCTTCTTTGTGAAATTTTAAATATTTTTTCTCTGATTTAAAAATATAAAATTCCAAAGAATCTTTAGCGGTATTTAAATTTTCAATAGTTTTAATAATTCGTTTTGGATCAAATCCTTCTTTCTGTAACTTCTTTTGCATTTTTCTAATTCTGACTCTTAAAAATTTGTTATTTTGGTTTGAAGGATCTTCAATCCATGATGAATAAGAATTTTTTGTTATGACTGATAGTTCTTCTTTATTAAAATTCAATAATGGTCTTAACAGATAAAAATTTTTATTATATTCAAAAATATTTTGTAATGAAGTTAAACCTTTAATTCCGCTACCTCTGATTAATCTTATATAAAAATTTTCAATTAAATCATCTTGGTGATGTGCAAGAATAAGAAATTTAATTTGATTTTTTTTACAATATTTTTCAAATAAATCGTATCGTAAATCTCTTGCTTTTTTTTGAATATTAGAGGAAAATTTTTCACCTTGGTAAGTTAAAATTTTAGCTTTAATTTTATTTTTGGTTAAATCTTTGTAAGTTTTTTTTGCCTCATTAGCAGATTCTTTTCTTAATTTATGATCAATAATTAAAGCAACAAAATGATTATCATTCTCTAGAGAATATAGCTTTGCTAACACACTTAGAGCTAGGCTGTCGCTACCACCCGATACTGCAATTGCAAATTTTTCTTTTCCAATAAGAGATGAAATTTTTTCTCTAAAACGAAAATAAATATAATTTATTTTTTTGTTTTCTAATAATTTAAGACTAACTGCAGTTAAATCTTTTCTTTTCATAAGATGATTTTTGTAAAATTGAAGCATCAGTCTTAGGATAGGCTTTTTTTAAATTCATAATCATCTTACAACCTTGATCAATTTCACCAAGTTCTGCAAGAGTTACACCTAATTTTAATAAATTTTCCGGAGCTTTTGGACTATTAGGATATTTTTGATACCCCTCTAAAAATGCTACAGCAGCATCGTCATAAAGTTGTCTAATATAAAAAGTCTCTGCATACCAAAATTGAGCACTGCCTGCTAACTCATGCTTTGAATGGGTATCCACAAATTCTTTAAAAGCAATTTCTGCTTTTTCAAAATCTCCACTTTTCATAATATTCATTGCATATTTATATTGTTCTGAGATTGAGACCTTAGGCAAAACTTTTGTTTTAGGTTTATTAACTTTTTCTTTTAATTTTATATTTTCTGACTCTACTATCTTTTCTTGATTAATTTTCTCTTTATCAGAGCTAATCTCTTCTTCAACAATGACTTCTTCAGAATTTAAGATATTTGTTTCATTTTTTTTAATAGGCGGAGTTTTTTTTTCTATAGTGACTTCTTTAGATGGATTGACTTTATCGCTAACAACTTTGTTATTTTCTAATTGCTGAAGTCTTATTTGATTATCATTAGAAACTCTATTTAATCTATCTGATAATTGTTGAATTTTATAATTATTTTCTTCAAATTTTGAAGTCATTTCTTGAATTTGTTTTTCTAATTCTGAAATCTTAGTTAATTGTCTAGTCAAAGCCTCATTAACAATAACATTGTCTGATGACAAAGTTGGATTCTTGCTGTAAACGGCTTTTTCTAAAGTTTGAATGTCTTTTTGAATTTTTTCTAATCTATCTAACAATTCATTCATTTTATCTTGTTGTGCAAAAGAAATATTTGCAAAAAAGAAGATGACTAAAATTTGTAGAAAAATTTTTTTTTTAAAAAACATACTTACTTATTTTATTTAATTTAAATGATAAAAAAAAGACCCTAATGATTTTCTCATTAGGGTCTTATACGAAGTTTTTAGTATTAATTAGTTTTAACTGTTACTGCTCTTCGGTTTTGTGACCAAGCTAGAGCATTTGAAGCTGGATTAGCAGGTTTTTCTTTACCATAGCTAATAACTTTTATTCTATTAGCAGCAATACCGTTACTAATTAAGTAATTTTTAGCTGCTGTTGCACGTCTTTCGCCTAAAGCTAAGTTATATTCTCTAGTTCCTCTTTCGTCCGCATGTCCTTCTAGAACGACATTTAAATTTGGATTAGCTTTTAAATATGCAGCTTGCTTAGCAAGTGTTGCGCTAGCAGCAGATGTTAAATCTGACTTATTAGTTGCAAAAAATACTCTATCTGGAACTCCATCGGCTAAATATTTTACTGTTTCTGTTCCAGTATAAGCGTCATCTGTCGGTGTTGTTGTTGCTTTTTGTTGTGTAGCACACGCACCTAAAAACAGGGTAACTGTTAATGCAAGTATGATTTTATTGAGTTTGTTAAGTAACATTTTTATTCCTTTATTAATTTAATAATCAGATGATTGAATATTTCATGATTATTAATAATGCAACCAAAAGTTTATTTTTATAATTTAGATGTTATTTAACAGATAATAAGCCAGACCAAGATGGATCAGATGCGTCAGTTTCAGTTAAAATCAAACGTTCATTGTAACCCGTTAAATCAATTGACCATAATTTAGCTCCACCACCTTTGCCAGTTACATCTGATGGAGTTTCTCTGTAAAAAATAAGTACTCTCCCATTAGGAGCCCAGGAAGGAGCTTCTTGATAATAATTTTCTGTAAGTAATCTTTCACCAGAACCATCTGATCTCATCACTCCAATATAAAATTTATTTTTATATAATTTTGTAAATGCAATTAAATCACCACGAGGTGACCAAACTGGAGTTCCGTAAAGTCCTTCTCCAAAGGATATTCTTTTTACATTAGATCCATCACTTTTCATTATGTAGATTTGCTGAAAACCACTTCGATCAGAATTGAAAGCAATTTGTAATCCATCAGGAGAATAAGAAGGAGAAGTGTCTATTGAAGGATGGTCAGTTAATTTTTCAACAATTCTTGTTTTAATATCCATCGTATAAATATCTGAATTACCATCTTGTGCAAAACTCATTATTATTTTTTTTCCATCAGGTGAGAAACGCGGAGCAAAAGTCATACCAGGAAAATCTCCGACTAAATCCTGTATTCCTGTTTCAATATTCAATAAATAAACTCTAGGTAAATTTTTATAATAAGACATATAAGTAACAAATTGACTAGTTGGACTAAATCTTGGAGTTAAAACCAATTCATTTCCTAAAGTTAAATATTTTACTCCATAACCATCTTGATCCATTACTGCTAATCTTTTTTTCCGATCGACCTTAGGACCAGTTTCTGCAACATAGATTATTCTAGAATCAAAATAACCCTTCTCTCCTGTTAACCTTTCATAAATTTTATCAGAAATTAAATGGGAAACTCTTCTCCAGTTGTCCGGTGATGTATAAAAGGCTAATGCTGAAAGCTCTGTTGCTGATACAATATCCCATAATTTAAATTCAACTTTTAATCTTCCTTCTTTCTCTAAAGAAATTTTTCCAGTCACAAGAACTTGGGATTTAATAAACGCCCAGTCTTCAAATCTCGGTCGATTATGAGCTATGTCAGGCTTTTGAATAAATGATTTTTTTTCTAATGCAAAAAACAAACCTGATCGTGTCAAATTATTCTGTATTAATTCTGGAATTTTATTTTCAATACTCAATTTTTTGATATTTTCAGTTATAGTTGTATCTAAATAAAAATTTGAAATAGCAATAGGAAGTGGATCTAAATTACCTCTTGTAATATCAACTGAAACAAGAGCAAATGTTTTTTGGGTTAATAAAAAAAATATAAATATTATTTTTAAAATTTTATATTTCATAATTAGCCTTTTAACATTTCTTTAGCGTCAAAGTTTAATTGCATTTCTTTCCATTTTTCATAATCAGTTGATGGAACCTTGAGAGGATTACATAACTTGACAGCTCTTAATGCGCTCTCAGCTAATATTTTATAATATGTTTGTCCAGCTGTATTCATCCTTGCCTGATCTAAGATTTCACTACTTACCAATGAACCGTCAGGATTAAGTTTAATTTTAATTCTAACAGTTAAATTTTCATTATAGGGAAGACCTATTGGTATATTCCAACATTTAAATATTTGAGCTTTAATCGCATCTTCTTGAGTTATTGTAAGTTTAGATGTAACGACATTTTTTTGTTGGCTTTGAGTAGCTTCTAAACTTGGCTTATTATTAGCCTCTGAGTTATCTTTTTTTGACTTATCTATAAGCGCAGAAATCTTATTCGGATCAAAAATTTCTTTTTTTTCAAATTCAGAAGTTTGTTTTGTTAAATCTTCAACTTTGACAGGATTTTGTCTTTTTTCTAATAATTCCTTAATTTTTTTTATATTTTCTGGCAAAGGAACTGCATCAGGTTTTTCTTTTGGTACAATCTTAGGAGGAGCCTGTTCAGTTACAACTCTATCTTTTATTTTTTTATCAGTTTTTTCACCATCAGAAACTTTAGGAGCGTAAGGAATATTTGTTCTATCTCCTATTTGGACAAGATCAACAGAGATAACTAGGGGTGCCTGCACTCTTCCCATTAAAAATGGCAAAGTGATACTGCTAATAGTAAGAATAATAAAATGAGCTATAAAAGAAATCTTAAGGCTCTTTTGCATGACATTATTTTTTGCTTTTAGAAAGTGGTGGTCCTGAAATTAAAGCAACTTTTGTAAAACCTGCTCTTGAAAGTAATCCCATTACTTCCATCACTCTTCCATAATCTATTGCTTTATCGCCTCTTACATAAATTCGTGTATCGGTTCTATTTTTTGACATGGCTAGAATTTTAGAAACTAATTGACTTGTTTCAACTTGTGTCTCTTGAATAAAAGTTTCTCCCTTTGCATTAATACTTAAAGTCAAAGGTTCTTTATCATCAGGTAATGAATTTGCAGAACTGTCAGGTAAATTAACTGATACACCTGCTGTTAACATTGGCGCTGTGATCATAAAAATAATTAATAAAACTAACATTACATCAACAAACGGTGTAACATTGATTTCACTCATAGGTTCTCGTTTTCGAGATCTATAGTTCTGAATTTTAAAAGCCATTTATGTAATAGAAATAAATGATTGGCTAAAATTTTCTAAACGTGTTGAATATTTTCTAGAGTCGCTAGTAAATTTATTATAAGCAACAACAGCTGGTATTGCTGCTAACAATCCTAATGCTGTTGCAAATAATGCTTCTGCTATACCAGGAGCTACAATTGCAAGACTAGTATTTTTTGAAATTGCAATAGACTGAAATGAATTCATAATTCCCCAAACAGTTCCAAACAAACCAATAAAAGGCGCTGTTGATCCAACTGTTGCTAAAAAGGTTAATTTCTTTTCTACAACGTCCATCTCTTTATCTATTGAACTACTTAATGCCTGCAAGACTCTTTCTTGCACAGATGCAGATCTAGATTTATTTTTTATCATAAAATCCATGCCTGCCTTAAAAACATTTGCCATAGGATCGTCATTATAACCTTCTAATTTTTTATAAAGACTGTCTGCTGATTTTGAAGACCAAAACTGTTCTTCAAATATTGAGGATGAAATATTTATTTTTTTAAATAATTTATATTTTTCAATTATAATTGCCCAAGAATAAATTGATGCTGCAATTAGAATTATGATTACAAATTTAACAACAAAATCTGCTTTGAAAAATAATGAAAAGAAAGAAAAGTTACTTGCAGCAAAATTCATAATTTTTGTTTAGTTTAAATGTTTTTATTTTAAAAACTTGTCATTTATTTGTCTTCGCTAGAAAGATCTAGATCTTTATTATATGCAAGAGCTTAATTTCACCTTTAAATCCTCAGGTATTATTTTAGGTTTTCCAGTGACATCTATAATAACTAGTTCTACCACAGCTTCAGCAATAACCTCTTTATCTCTTAAAGCGTTTTGTATCATTTCAATTCTCAAATTTGATACTTTATTAACAAAGCTCTCAATGGTTACATTATCTTCAAACTTAAAAGATTTTTTATAAGTAATGTTAAATTTATGAACAACAATATTAATATTAAATTTCTCATTCAACTCTTTATGATTGTAGCCAAGTGAGTAAATTAATTCTGTTCTTGCTCTCTCAAAATACTTTAAATAGTTTGCATAATAAACTATTCCTCCAGCATCAGTGTCTTCATAGTAAACTTTAGTTTTATAAGTAAATTTCTTTAATACACTAGCCATGAAAACTATCGTTTTTATAATTATCTATAAAATATTTACCAATTAAAATAGCGTCTGCTTTATTGGAGTCTTTCTTTCTTGCTAATTTTGGAGATATAGTTGGATAAATTTCTATTACTTTTGTTCTACTAGCGTCTTTAACCGAGCCAATAAGATTAAAATGTTTTTTCCATTTTGCTGGTCTCACAAAGTATATTGGAAAACTTAAAGCTGCGCATATTCCCTTAATAATTCCAAATGACTGCCCAAAATTGAACATGCTGGTTACTCCTTGACCAGGCATAGCATTTACTTGTTCTACGATTACTGAAACTTTATCGCTTTCATGTAAAAAACTTTTAAATATATGAGTAACTTGTGCTGAATTAATTTGTCTTTTATTTTTTTTTCCATCAACCATTGTTGGAACATCATATATCTCTAAAATATCTTTATTTTTAAAAAACTACCTTTCTATTCTGCTAGCATTTGGACTTATTATTTGGATCACACAAGCTGTTAGATTGCTCGATTTGATTGGTGAAGAGGGAAATTCTATTAAAACTTATTTTCTATGCCTTTAAAAATTTTACTATCCTTAACAATATTAATTTGATTCCAACCAATGTGAGGAAGTTTAAATTTTCCATTTTGATTATCTATTTTTGATACTTTTCCAGAAATCCAACCAAGACCCTTGGTTTCTGTTTCTTCAAAACCAACGTCTGCAAACATTTGTAATCCAACACAAATACCAAGAAGTGGTTTTTTATTGTTAATGGCAAATTCGTTTAAAGTGTTTACCAAA
>JALRAW010000172.1 GCA_023257975.1 Candidatus Fonsibacter sp. | reverse complement strand
GATTTTATTTGCTCTCGGTCAAGGAGAGATGAATGTAAGACTAAATTATCCAGGTAATGTTGATCATATTTTAAAAACTAGAGCCATTTATTTAAATAAAAAACTTCCTGAACATAGAAATAATTTTAAAGATATTTCATTAGCAGTATTAGAAAAAGGAAATCTTATTAGAGAACGTTGGGTTAAAAGTTGTGCATTTGGAAAAATTTACAAAACAAATAGCTTACCTTCAGAGCAAGAATTAAGAGATGATTTTATTGAAATGATAGATTTATACAGAAAGGCAATTGAGAGAGGTGGTGTATCTGAAGGTTTAAATACTCAAAATACTTTAGATCAAGAGCAAGCATCTATTGGTTATGAAAAAAAGATTATCAGACATATCAATTTGGAAAATCAAATCATCCAAACTGATCCAAAATTTATAAAAAAATTAAAGAAAGATAAAAATTATACCTGTGAAGCCTGTGGTTTTAGATATGATAAAATTTATATGAACTACAGTGAAAAAAAAGATTTTATAGAAGCTCATCATATTGAACCTAAATTTAAAGTTAAATCTAAAGTAGATTTAGATAAAAAACTTCAACGATCAGCAGATGACTTCGCAATGCTATGCGCTAATTGCCATAGAATGATACATAGAATGATGAAGCTTGATAAAGACCGCACAATATCTTTAGAGGAGTTTAAAAATAGAATTAATAGTAATTTTAAAGATTATATTAAAAAACTCTAAAAATTAATTTGCTAGATTTTAGATATTTTTAGTATAGTTAATGTTCTACAAGTAAAATTGATAACTTGGTGACAGAAGGTTAGGTTTATACACCATCTATACACCAAGGTGTCTGGGGGTGTAGCTCAGCTTGGTTAGAGCGCCTGCCTGTCACGCAGGAGGCCGCGGGTTCGAGTCCCGTCACTCCCGCCAGAATAAATACTTAAAATATGAGTTCAACTTTTTTTAATTCTTTTGCAGTTTTATTTGTTGCTATAGATGCAGCGGGAATTGGACCTTTATTTTTATTATTAACTGAAGGAGCAACAAGAGATCAAAGATTTAAGATTGCAATTAAATCATCTCTAATTGCTTTTTCTGTATTAATTATTTTTGCATACGGAGGTAAATTTTTTTTTAACTGGATCGGGGTATCAATAAATTCTCTTAAAATTGCAGGGGGGATAATTTTATTTATTATTTCAATTGAAATGCTTTTAGATAAAAGAAGATTAAGAAGAGAAGAGAGCGCTAATAAAGTTTTAAGTGAAAAAACTATAGAAGAAATTTCAATTTTTCCGCTCGCAATTCCTTTGATTGCTGGACCTGCTGCCTTAACTTCTGTTTTACTTTTAGTAAATGCAAGTTCAAAAGATCCAGAAAGATTAATAATGGTTTATATTGCTTTAACTGCAGTAATGATAGTAACTTTTTTTCATATGATATTTTCTGCAATTCTTGCAAACTATACAAGTAAAAATATTCTCAATGTATTTTCACGAGTGATAGCTTTAATTTTAGCATCTCTTGCAATTCAATTTATTGTAGATGGAATTAAATCAAGTTTTGGATTTTAATTTTTCTTTTGAAGTAATCTAAAAATACCTAAAGTTACTGAGACTGCATTAGAAACATTTAAGCTCTCAATTTCTTTGTTTATTTGAATTTTAATAAGATGATCGCAATTTTCTTTTACTAACCTCCTAAGACCATCTCCCTCAGATCCAAAAACAAAAACATTCTGGTTAGACCACTTTTGGTCTTCAATATTTTCTTTTGCATTGCCATCTAGCCCATATACCCAATAATTATTTTTCTTTAAAAGTTCTAGCGCATTTGTAATATTTGATACTGGAATAATATTTACCATCTCCATTGCACCACTTGCGCTCTTGTACATCATCTTGTTTTTAGGATTATAATTTTTCTCTAAAAGAATAACAGCATCAATATTAAAAGCGCTACAAGATCTAATTATCGATCCTATATTTCTTTGATCTGTAATATCATCTAGTACAACCAATGTATTTTTTGAATTATTTTTAATCTTTAAGTATTCTTTTAACTCTATTGCCGGAATACTTTCTATTTCGGCAGCAATACCTTGATGAACAATACTTTCATTAATAAAAATTTTATCTATTTCTTTTTTGTCTTTAATCTCAATTATGATTTTTTTGTTGAAGTTTTTAGGATTAAAATCTTTTTCATTTTCTTCTGTAATAATAAGCTTATTTATTTTTCTTTTAGGGTTTTTGATGGCAGACAAAACTGCGTGTTTACCACCTATCCAAAATGCACCTGTTTTCATTGATTTAATTGTTATAACTATCTTAATTTGAGTTAAAAATGTATTGCATTAATATTGCTCACTAATTATATTCCGCATAATTTTAAGCTTCAAAATCGCAATAGTGTGGTTAGGAAGTTGTGTTGTAAAATTTTTCTTTTTAGAACACTTGAAAGCCACTCAAAGCAAAACCTCCGTCGTTTTGTGAAAAATTGGAGGGGTGACCGAGTGGTTAAAGGTGACGGTCTGTAAAACCGTTGGCTCCGGCCTACGAAGGTTCGAATCCTTCCCCCTCCACCATGAGGGAGTGTTTGAAGAAAAGAAATGTTGGCAACAAAATAAAATTAGGAGTAAAGTTTGGTTACGCGGGTGTAGTTCAATGGTAGAACTCCAGCCTTCCAAGCTGGTTGTGAGAGTTCGATTCTCTTCACCCGCTCCAGATTAAAATTAATAATAAACTGAGAGGTGTAGAAAAAGTAAATGTCTAAGGAAAAATTTCAAAGAACGAAACCACATTGTAATATTGGAACTATTGGTCATGTCGATCATGGTAAAACAACTTTAACGGCCGCGATCACAAAAGTTCTTGCAAAAACTGGAGGAGCAAAATTTGTTGCTTACGATCAGATTGATAAAACACCTGAAGAAAAAGCAAGAGGTATTACTATTTCTACAGCTCA
>JALRAW010000121.1 GCA_023257975.1 Candidatus Fonsibacter sp. | reverse complement strand
GGAGCAAGAGTTGTGATTGTTTTATCTTTTCTTTCAATTGAAATGTTAAGACCTTTAAAGTCATAACGGGTTCCAATTTCTCTTAAGCAATTGGCTAAAGCATTATCAAATTCTTGATAATTAATTCTGCTTACAACATCAAATGAGGGCATATTTTTTATTTAATTTAGAATAATTTATCAGATTTATTACTGAAGGAAAATGTAACTAAAAATATTTTTATTTTAATCTTCCAAATATCGCATAATCCTTGCATGATTTTTTTCAGTATATTCATCAATAGTATCTATAATCTTAAAGCCAATTCTTTTTGAGTACTTTGCTTCAAATTTTCTACTAATAGTAATCCCTTCGTATTTATTTTTATTTTTAACAACACCAAAAAAATATTTTCCCTTTTCAAATTCTAATAAATCTTCATCCTCTGTGGTTTTCTTTGCTTTTGATTTTAGTAAATCAACAAGCGTATTTAATGTTTCCATTATTTAATTATTCCAATTTTTTTTTGTCTCAGAATTATAAATATACCACTACTAATAATAATTAATGAACCAAGAATCATATTAAAAGCAGGAATTTCATTAAATATAAAATAACCTAAAATTATACCAAAGATTATTATTGTGTAACGAAATGGTGAAGTGGTTGAAATATTTGCTGTTTTGATAGTTAAGACAGAAAAATAATAGCCAAGTGTTACAAAAATAGCTGAAAGAAAAATATAGATAAATATTTCTAAGTCGATAGGTTTATAGTTTAAAAATATTCCAAAACCAAAAAATACTGAAACTGAAAAAGAAGTAATAAAGACTATTTGCAAACTATCAAATTTATTTAAAAATTTTCTCGTAATCGTATCTCTTTGGGTAATGAAGATTGCTGCAATAAGAGGGTAGATAAAAGCAAAACCAAATTTTAAATTATTTGGATCAATAACAATAAGCACCCCAATAAATCCACAAATAACAGCTGTCCATCTTCTCCATCCTACTTTTTCACCAAGTATAAACGCTCCAGAAGCAGTAATTAAAATTGGTGCTAAATTCATAAGAGAATATAATTCTCCAAAAGGAAGATACATGAGTCCTAAAAAGAAAAAAATGGCAGCAATAGATTCTATTAATCCTCTTAAGTGTAAAGGTTTTGAGGTGATAACTTTAAAATCTAATTTTTTTTTATAATATAAATACAAACCTAGAATAGCCGTTGAGCAAATTCCTCTAATAAAAATTATCTCACCAAGTAATGTGATATCTTTGTAAAGAAAGAGAATATATTTTATGAAAGCATCGTTAATAGAAAAAAAAAACATACATAAAATCATGTATGCAATACCTAGGAATTCTTTATTATTTTTAATATTAAAAAACATCCACAATTAAGCCTGTATTGCTATATCGGTGTCGATAATTAATTCAATAGAATTAATATATATTTAATGTAATTTGTTTTTATTATGGGAAAAAGTCGCGATACTAGAAAAGAAAAGAAAAAACCAAAAAGTACAGCTCCAAAAGAATCTAGATCAAAAAAACAGTACTAAGTTTTAAAATTAGGCTTTTTTTTTAGTCGAATTCATTATAGGTAGTAGCTGAACCTATATGTGAGATTTTCATGCCCCAAGAAGCTAATCAAACTTCTAAAGTTAGAACTGGGCATATTTTTACTGAAGAACAAATTAATTCTTTAATTGAAAATG
>JALRAW010000083.1 GCA_023257975.1 Candidatus Fonsibacter sp. | reverse complement strand
TGGAGCAAAATTTGCGCAGTACGAATTGCAGGGTGTCCCTTTAAGAATAGCTATAGGTCCTAAAGATTTAGAAAATGGTACTGTTGAAATTGCTAGGCGCGATACTTTAACAAAAGAAGTTATTTCTCTATATAATTTAATTGATGTTTGGCCTCAGTCCAAAAATTTTAATGAACAGCTTAAGGAATGCCATGAGCATATGAGCTCTTTTTCGAATAGTGCCATTACTCCGCAATTTGAAGAGACCTTTCAAAAATGGATTAAGAACTGTGGAACAGACGATGGCTTTATTAGCTAGCACAAAAGGTTTTGTTGATAAGTTTTTTGATAACGTAAAAGTCAATGATGAAAATGAGCAGATCAAAAAAAACAGATTAGAGTTACTATTCCTATTGTGTAAAACTTTTGATAGTTTTGCTGACTTTTCAAAATTTGAGGTTTAAAAAATGCCAAAGTGGGTTTATCAGTTTAATAGTACAAACTGCGAAGGGACTGTTTCGCAAAAACCTCTTTTAGGCGGAAAAGGAGCAAATCTTGCAGAAATGGGAAAGTTAGGTCTTCCTGTTCCTCCTGGATTCACAATTACAACAGAGGTTTGTACTGAGTTTTACAAAAATAATCAAAAATATCCAGACGATCTTAAGATACAAGTGGAAGATGCTATACGAAACATTGAAAAAATTTTAGGAAAAAATTTTGGCGATGTTAACAATCCTTTATTAGTATCAGTTAGATCGGGCGCAAGAGTATCTATGCCTGGAATGATGGATACGGTTTTAAATTTAGGACTAAACGATAAAACTGTTTTAGGATTAATTAAAAAAACTAATAACGAAACATTTGCTTACGATAGTTATAGACGCTTTATTCAAATGTATAGCAATGTTGTTCTTGAAGTAGATCATCATAATTTTGAGGACTTACTTGATAATTATAAACTGACAAAAGGTGTATTATCAGACACAGATCTTAAAGCTGAAGATTGGAAAACAATTGTTGGTAATTATAAAGACATAGTAAAAAAATATACAAAAAAAGATTTTCCCCAAGACTCACACGAACAGTTATGGGGAGCAATTAGCGCTGTATTTAAATCCTGGCAAAACCAAAGAGCAAAAACTTACAGAAGATTAAATAATATTCCTGAAGAGTGGGGCACAGCAGTTAATATACAATCTATGGTATTTGGTAATATGGGTAATGATTGTGCTACGGGCGTTGCATTTACTAGAAACCCGTCCACAGGAGAAAATAGTTTTTATGGAGAATACTTAATTAATGCTCAAGGTGAAGATGTTGTTGCGGGTATTCGAACACCAAGAAATATTACAAAAAAAGCAAGATTAGAGTCATCTTCGGAAGATCTTTCCTTAGAAGAAACTATGCCTGAAGCTTTTGTTGAACTTACAAAAATTTATAAAAAATTAGAAAGTCATTACCGCGATATGCAGGATATTGAATTTACAATTGAGAATAAGAAACTATGGATGTTACAAACTAGATCAGGAAAAAGAACAGCCAAAGCTTCAATAAAGATTGCAGTAGATATGGTTAGCGAACAATTAATCACAAAAGATGAGGCTTTGCTTAGAATTGATCCAAAAATTTTGGATACTCTTCTTCATCCAACTTTAGATCCAAAAGCTAAAAAAAATGTAATAGCAAAAGGACTACCAGCATCCCCAGGGGCAGCGACTGGAAAAGTTACTTTTAATGCAGATGATGCTGAGCAAATGAAAGCGAATAATCAAAACACTATTTTAGTCAGGGTTGAAACATCCCCCGAAGATATCCATGGAATGCATGCTGCTGTGGGTATTTTAACTTGCAGAGGAGGCATGACAAGTCATGCTGCTGTTGTTGCTAGAGGAATGGGAAGAGCCTGCGTTTCAGGAGCTGGAAATATAAAAATAGATTATGCGGCTAAATTTTTTAAAGTAGATAATATTGAAGTTAAAGAAGGAGATACTATTACAATAGATGGTTCAACAGGTGAAGTTATGCTTGGAGAGGTTAAAACAATTAATCCTGATATTTCGGGAGATTTTTCTCAGATAATGAAGTGGGCAGATGAAGTAAGAACTTTAAAAATTAGAGCAAATGCTGAAACTCCATTAGACTCTAGAACTGCAAGAGGATTTGGAGCGGAAGGAATAGGACTTTGCAGAACAGAGCATATGTTCTTTGATGAAGAAAGAATTCTATATGTAAGACAAATGATTCTTTCAAAAACTAAAGAAGATCGTTTAAAAGCCTTAGATAAGATTTTACCATTTCAAAGAAAAGACTTTGTAGAAATTTTTACAATTATGAAGGGTCTTCCTGTTACAGTGAGATTATTAGATCCTCCACTGCATGAGTTTTTGCCAAAAACAGAGAAAGAAATAGATATTGTTGCAAAATCTTTAAAAATACATTCAAGTGAAATTAAAAATAGAATTAATTATTTGCATGAAGAAAACCCAATGCTGGGTCACAGAGGCTGTCGTTTAGCTATTTCATTTCCTGAAATTTATGAAATGCAATGTCGAGCAATTTTTGAAGCTTTATATGAATTACAAAAGCAAAAAGTTGAACCAGTGATACCAGAAATTATGATTCCACTTGTTGCAACAGAAAGAGAAATTGAAATTTTAAAAAGATTAGTAGATCGCACTGCAGAAGAAGTTCAAAAGAAAAATAATTTCAATGTAGATTATTTAGTAGGTACTATGATTGAACTTCCACGAGCAGCTATTAATGCAAAAAATATTGCAAAACATGCTGACTTTTTTAGTTTTGGAACAAATGATTTAACACAGACAACGCTGGGCATATCAAGAGACGACTCTGGTAAATTTTTAGATGACTATGTTGAAAATAAAATATTCAAAATTGATCCATTTGTAAGTATTGATCAAGATGGAGTCGGTGAACTTATAAAACTTGCATGCACACGAGGACTTGAATCAAAAAAGAATTTAAAACTTGGAATTTGTGGAGAGCACGGTGGAGATCCAGATTCTATAGACTTTTGTCATAGAACAGGTCTTAATTATGTATCTTGTTCACCATACAGAGTTCCAATAGCCAGATTGTCTGCTGCTCAAGCAAGCATAAGATCAAAAAAATAAGAACGATTCTTGATAAATTTAATATAAATTCTTATTCCTTTTTAAGAGCTAATAGATTGCAAAAAAATTGGTTATTAAAAAACCTTGATTTTATTAGTTTATTTTTAAAAACTTTATTTGGAATATAGGCTTTTCCTTGTCAAAAAAACATTTACAGAAAACATTAAATTAAATAGTTTCCCCGCCAATTAACTTAACAACAAGTAGAAACAAATGAAAACTATACTAGCAACAATAGTAAGTATGTTCTTATTCGTATCTTTTGCAAACGCTCAAGCTAAATCTTGTGCTGATTTAATCAAAAGTTACGATGCAGCAGTAAAAACAGCAAAATTAGATGCGGCAACTACAAAAAAAGCAGCTGATCTAAGAAAAGCAGCTGGTGATGCACTAGCAGCTAAAAAAGAAGCTGATTGTGTTAAATCAATCAACGCCGCTTCTGCTCTTTTAACTCCTGCTAAGAAGTAAGCATTTTTTTAAAGTGCTAACTTAATAGTTAGCACTTTAAAATTCCCACCTTTTAATTTTAGTTTTATTAATTAGTAATTATTAATTATTATTTTAAATGATCTTTGTGATGAATCACAAAGTATAAATAAGAAAGCATGCAAAATATCCCGAATGTAGAAAATGCTAACTGATATGAAAAAAGAGTGCTGTAGCCAAAAGATTTAAATAAATCGATCAAGACTCCAATTAACCACTGCACTGTAAATGTACCAAGAAATAAAATTAGATTATAACTTGATAAAGCTTTGCCAGCAATTGCATTAGAAAATGTCATACCAACTGCGGGCTGAGCTAAAGATACGAATATGCTAGAAATTAAAAAAAGAGCAAAATGGAAACCACTCACATTTTCTCCAGAGTAAATAATAAATCCGATAGCTAAAAAACTAAAAGGTACTCCAGTTATAATAATTTTGTCTGTTGAAATTCCTTTTTTATGAAAATATGGATTAACTAATCCCCAAATAAAAAAAGTTACTAACATCGATAAATTTAACCAAAATAAATTTGTTGCAGATTGAATTGGAGTAAAACCACTTACGTTTGTCATCCAAGGTCCTGCCCATAAAGTTTGTATTGCTTGTAGTCCTCCATAATTGAAAAAACCAAGCGGGACTAAACTTAAAAAATATGGGTGAGACCAAATAGTTTTGTAACTCGAGATTCCTTTATCTTCTATAGTTAATTCAGTTTTATTCCATGATGGAATAATAAAAATTATAAGAATTACTGTAATTAAAATTAAACCAGCAATAATTAAAAAAATGTTTCTCCAACCAATTTGAGGCAATAACCATTGTATAGGAATTGTTGATGCTAACATTCCTAGAGCTCCGGTCATTAACATCCACGCATTGGCTCGCTGTTGTTGTTCAAGAGGTAACCATTTTCTATATCCTGTTAAGGGAGCCATTAAGCATACCGAAACTCCAACCCCAATCAAAATTCTAGACATTAGAAGATTTAGAAAATTTTCAGATTTAGAAAATGCTATAGTGCTAATGAGAGCAATTATTAAAAAAAAAGTGATTATTTTTTTTGGTCCATATTTATCCAAAAAATAACCACTAGGTAGTTGCATGGCTGCAAAACCTAAAAAATATCCACCAGCTAATAATCCAAGATCACCAGAATTTAATCCAAGTTCCTGAGAGAATACAGGGGATAAGGTTGCTGTACTTGCTCTTATGAGCGTGGATATGAAATATCCTAATGCAAATACTAAAAATACAATAATTGCTCGATTTTTAGTCAGTAAATTTATGCTCAAGTGAAATTCCTTTTATTATTAATTTACAATTAATCATTTATTTTTAAATTGTTAAAGAAATCTAAAGCTTCAGGATTAGCTAGTGCTTCAATATTATCAATTTTATCTCCATTAATTATTTTTTTTACTGCAATTTCAACAATTTTGTTAGATTTCGTTCTAGGAATATCTGGGCAAGCGATAATTTTAGCTGGCACATGTCTTGGACTGCAATTATTTCTAATTTTTTTTTTAAGTTTATCTATTAATTCATTTGAAAGTAAATTGCCCTTAGTTAATTTTACAAAAAGTATTATTCTTATATCGTTATTATAATTTTGACCTATTACAATTGACTCAGCAATTTCACTAAAAGATTCAACTTGTCTATAAATTTCAGATGTACCAATTCTAACTCCGCCAGGTTTTAATGTTGCATCAGATCTACCATAAATTATATAACCACCATTTTTAGTTTTTTGAATATAATCACCGTGATGCCAAATATTTTTATACTTTTTAAAATAAGCATTTAAAATTTTATCACCAGATTTATCATTCCAAAACATAACAGGCATAGATGGAAAAGGTTTTTTGATTACGAGTTCTCCTTTTTCATTAATATTAGTAGAATTTCCATTATCATCAAAAACATCAACATCTATTCCAAGACTAGGACCTTGAATTTCCCCTGCATAAATATTATTGAAAGTATTACAAATATTAATAACTCCAACGACATCAGTTCCTCCCGAAATAGATCCTAGATGAACATCCTTCTTAATTTTTTTATAAACATAAATAAAACTTTCTTTAACAAGAGGACTTCCTGTTGAAGTTATAGTTCTTAATTTTTTAAGATTATATTTTTTTGCATTAAAATTTTCTTTCTTGAGGTGATCAATATATTTTGCAGCCACTCCAAATAAAGTAAACTGATGTTGTTCACAATATTTGATTAAGCAATCATTATTTTTATAAAATGGAAAACCATCATAAAGATATATACTTGCTTTGCATGCAAGACCTGCAACCAACCAATTCCACATCATCCAACCTGTAGATGTAAAATAAAACAGTTTGTCATTTTCTTTTACATCACAATGAAGAATAAGTTCTTTCATTTGCTCAATTAATGCATTTCCAGCTCCATGGACTATGCATTTAGGGTAACCAGTGGTTCCACTTGAATAAAGTATATAAATAGGATGATTGAACGGAAATTCTTTAAAATCTTCATCGACTTTATTTTTACTTAAAACATTCTCAAGAGAAATATAGGAATGATTAGTTTTTTCATTATCATAATTAAAAATAACCACATGTTTAATGGAAGGTATTTTTTTTAAAATTTCAGGAATTTTATCAATTAATGATATTTTTTTTCCATTATAAAAATAGTGATTAGCACTTATTAAAATTTTAGGTTTAATTTGTAAAAATCTGTCAACTACACCCTGTATTCCAAAGTCAGGTGAGCAAGATGACCAAATCCCTCCAACTTTTGCCGTTCCTAGAAAAGTAATTATTGTTTCAATCGTATTAGGTACATAAGCTGCAATTCGATCATTTTTTTTTATTCCAATTTGCTTTAAAAAAGCAGAAAATATGCAAACTTTTTCATATAAT
>JALRAW010000082.1 GCA_023257975.1 Candidatus Fonsibacter sp. | reverse complement strand
TGACTAATTGTTGAAACAATATTTTTTTTACCAACTAAACCACCATAAAATAAGGCAAGACCTGGAATAGTCATTAACAATACAAGCGCTGTACTTGTTAACATCCACGACGCATCACCTGGATTTAACACTGGTTTTGGTGCAGCTGCAAAAAGAACTGTTGATTGAAATAAAACAACCAAAAAAATTAAAACTTTAGATATTGTTTTCATCATATTGCCTTATCTCCTTTTTCACCTGTTCGAACACGAATAACTTGACTCAAATTAGTTACGAAAATTTTTCCATCTCCAATTTTTCCAGTTTTCGCTGTTTTAAGAATAGTCTCTAAAGCTTTTTTATATTTCTTACTTGAGACCGCTATTTCTAGTTTTGTTTTGGGAAGAAAAGCAACTTCATATTCAGAACCTCGATAAAATTCTGTATGACCCTTCTGCCTTCCATATCCTTTGACATCTGTCATCGTCAACCCATCCACGCCAATTTTGTTAAGAGCTTTCTTAACATTATCTGCTTGTTCAGGTTTTATGATCGCAGTGATTAGTTTCATAATACTCCCTGTTTCTGTTTGTTTAAATTAGTAATGGAGTAACAAAGATTTTTTTTAAAATGAAATGACCATTCAATGATTCAGATATGATCAGAATGCATAACCAAAAAAAATTAATTTTTTCTGATATTGTTCTTAAATTGATTTAATTTATTAGAAAAATCATCGACTAAATTTAAAAGTGTGCTGCCATGCAATGTAGGTATAACTCCTTTGCTTGTTCTATTAAAAAGTTTTTGATTTATTTCTTTTTCAAGATCCATGACCGCTCTTGAAAAAGTTGATTGGGATTTATTATCTTGCTTTGATGCTGTTAAAAAACTTCCAGCTTTAGCTACTTTTTTAAATACTTTTAGCTTTTCCCAATTCATACAAAAAAATGTATATCCAAAATGCATAACTAACTAATGCAATGTTGGAAAATGAGGTATGCTAATTCACTTTAAAACTGTTAATAATTTTATAAGCTCTATCAACTATGATCATCTCACCAGAATTTGCAAATTTATTAACTAGACCTTCAATCGTAGTATGGTGAGCAACGAATATATAATTTTTGTTTTTATCTAGTTTTTCAATAAATTCTTTGGTTCTTTTTATATAAGCAGGCGTTTTACTTGGGTCTGCAAATGTAGAATTTAAACCTGAAAAAGTTTCAAAATTTTTAAATGCGTATCTAGCTGTATCTTTGCATCTGCAATATTCAGATGAATAAACTTTTTCAAAAGGAATATTATTTTTTATAAAAAATTCACCCAATCTTTTTGCTTGCTCAATGCCTTCGACTGATAAATTTCGTTGGGTTCTACAATCATTTAAGTTAAAATTTGCAGGATCACCTGTTCCTGGAGCCTCTGAATGACGAATAAGAATTAACTTTCCGCCTTCCTTTAAATCTTTAATAATTTTTTGTTCATTTGCAAAAGTAGGAAAGAAACTCGCTATGCTTAAAAGACATACTAAAATTATTGATCTTACTTGCATTATATTAGTATAGTAGTTGTCGTCGAATAGTCATAATTAACATTTAATTTATAAAATGATGACTAAATATTTAATTACACTAATTGTTTTTTTAGTTGCAATAATACTTTTTCTTTATTCACGCAGTAAAAAACAACATCAGGTGAGAGTATTAAAAAAAGATCCTAGAACAGGAACTTTTACAGACGCTTAAGATTTAAAATCCTCAATGTTAATTCAAAGGTTAAGTCTTGGATTATTTATTATTCCATTAATAACAATTTTAACCTGCCTTGGTGTTTCGGTAGCTTTTAACGTTTACGAATTTTGTAACCCCTTTGTTGATGGGTGCTACACTATTAGTAGAATAGGAAGAAGTTATCCCGCCGTTTTAATATTTAAACCCATGATGTTAATCACTGTTATAATGATTATTGCCTACTGTTTTGAACATGTAAGAATATTTAAAAAATTTTTAATTTCTAAAATATATTTAAATTTAATTCTATTATTTGGCTTTATCTCAGCCACATGCTTAATTTCCTATATTCTTTTTTTAGGAGTGGAGGGATCGGAAGTTTGGAAATTTATGAGAAGAGGGGGAATATTTATTTATATTATTGCTTTAGTATTTTCTCAATTTTTTATCGCATTATCTTACATGAAAATAAAAGACGATTATCAGGTTATAGTTTCTTATCAGGCTATAAAAATAACTTTTTATCATAGTCTTATGGTCGTTATTTTTGGCTTCGTTTTGTTTTTATTTACTAATCGTTTCTTACAATTAACAACTTGGAATACTAGAATTATTATTGAATGGAATTATTTTCTTTTTATGAGTTTATTTTTTCTAAATACTTATTTTGTTTGGAAAAAAATTAATGCGACAAATTGAGTTTGAGATTATTTTTCTCTTTAAAAATAAAGCCTATTCCTACTAAAATACTCAGAATTAAAGGTTGAATTTATTTTATTAGTGTTTGACATTAAATATGAAAATAATTAATCATTCATCATTCAAAAATAATGACTGAAACACTTACGCCTTATTTAAGTTCTTTTTTTATTCTTTTTAGAGAAGGATTCGAGGCTTTATTAATTTCTATCTTAGTATTCACATATTTAGATAAGATGAATGCAAGACATCATCGTCCTGCGGTCATGTGGGGATTAGTTGCTGGAATAGTAATGTCTTTACTAACCGCTTTGGCTGTAAAAAAAATTGCGGCAATAACGCATGCACATCAAGAATTATTTGAAGGCTCAGTAATGTTAATTGCATCTGGAATGTTAGCTTATGTTGCTTATTTTAGTCACAGTGCAAAACAACATGTTGAAGGAAAAGTAGACAAAGCCGTTTCTACAGGTAACCCTTTCTTTTTATCCCTTACAGTTTTCTTTGCAATTATTCGAGAAGGTTTTGAAGTAGTTTTATTTTATGCTGCCTTATTTACTTCAACAATTTACAGCACAGTGCCTGTGATTGCTGGAGCAATTACTGGAACATTGGCTCTAATTTTTGTTTATTTTGGTCTAAATAAAATTACTAAGATAATTCCTATGGGAACATTCTTTAGAATTTCAAGTGTTCTACTACTATTACTTTCATTTTATTTTGGTTATGAAGGCGCAAAAGATTTTTATGCAGGCTTACGTGAATTAAAAATAATCTAATTTATAAATTTAAAATTAGTAATTAAATTAATGATACCTGGCTTTAGTTATAGAAGAAGATTTTCAGATCTTTCTGAAAAAGAAATATTAGCATTAGCAATTTCTTCTGAGGAAGATGATGCTTCGATTTATAGAAGCTACGCTGAAAATTTAAAGAAAGACTATCCAGACTCTGCAAAGATTTTTTTAGATATGGCAAGAGTTGAGGACGGTCATAGAAAAGTTTTAATTGCTAAATTTCAATCAAGATTTGGTGAAAATATTCCTCTTATAAGAAGAGAACATGTTTCAGGTTTTTATGCAAGAAAACCAGTCTGGCTAATAAAAAATCTAAGTATTGATAGGATTAGATTAGAGTCTGAAATGATGGAAAGAGATGCATATAATTTTTACATAAAAGCTGCTCAAGCAACATCGGATGCTGGAACTAGAAAATTACTTGGTGATCTTGCTGCGGCTGAAGCGGGTCATACTACTGTCGCGGATAAATTAATAGAATCACATGCGAGTGGTGATGCAAAAGAAATTGAGGAGAGAACCTCTAAAAGACAATTTATTTTAACGTGGGTTCAGCCTGGATTAGCAGGATTAATGGATGGCTCTGTTTCAACATTAGCTCCAATCTTTGCAACAGCATTTGCAACACAAAATACTTGGACAACATTTATTGTGGGCCTTGCAGCATCTATTGGGGCTGGAATATCTATGGGTTTAACTGAAGCTGTATCAGATGATGGCGCAATATCTGGTAGAGGCTCACCTCTAAAACGTGGTATCTCCTCTGGAGTTATGACTGCAGTTGGTGGATTAGGACATGCACTTCCATATTTAATTCCACATTTTTGGACAGCAACTATTATAGCAATGATAGTAGTATTCTTTGAACTTTGGGCGATTGTTTGGATTCAAAATAAATATATGGAAGCTCCATTTTTTAGAGCAGCCCTTCAAGTTGTTGTGGGGGGTGCATTAGTTCTTGCTGCTGGAATTCTTATTGGAACAGGCTAATTAAGATCTATAATCTGCATTAATAGAAATATATTCTGCATTAAAATCGCAAGTATAAGCGGTAAATTTCCCCTTACCTAAATTTAAATTCACATCAAAAACAATATCATCCCCAAGCATATAATTTTTTACTTTTTGTTCATCATAACTTGGTACCTGCATTCCATATTTTGTAATTAAAGAATCTCCTATTTTAATTTCAATTTTTTCTTTTTTTACTCTTTCATTAGTTTTACCAACTGCCATTAAAATTCTACCCCAATTTGGATCACTTCCTGCAAGGGCAGTTTTAACAAGAGGAGAGTTTGCAATAGACATGGCAACTTCTTTTGCAAATTTATCACTTGAAGCACCAGTTACATTTATTGTAAGAAATTTTTTAGCGCCTTCCCCATCTAAAACAACCTGTTTTGAAAGATCCAACATCACTTCATAAAGTGCTTTTTCAAAATCTTTTGCAGCTTTAGAATTAATATCATTAATAATTCTGTTCTTGGCCTTTTTAGTTGAAAAAACTAAAACCATGTCATTTGTTGAAGTATCTCCATCTACTGTAATCGCATTGAATGTATTTTCGGTATTTCTTTTCAACATTTTGCTAAGAACTTCTTGAGAAATATTTGCATCAGTAAAAATAAAACCAAACATCGTTGCCATATTTGGCGCTATCATTCCTGAACCTTTTGCAATGCCTGCTATATTTATAAAATCTTTATTGGTTTGGACAGCTGCACAGCTCATTTTTCCAAATGTGTCTGTAGTCATAATAGATAAAGCTTGCTTAATCCAAGTTAACTTTATGGGTTTTTTTAATTTTTCAATTAAATTAGGTAGAGCTAATTTAACTTTTGCTAGTGGAAATGGTTGACCAATCACGCCAGTGGAAGCAAATAAAATTTGTTTATTTGAAATTTTTTTTTTATCTGAAAAAAATTTTGATAATTCAATAATACTGTTGAGTCCCTGCTTACCAGTATACGCATTTGCGTTTCTAGTATTTACCAATAAAGCTCTAACATCTTTTTTATTCGCCTTAATATTCCAATCAATACAAACAGATCTTGTCGAAGATTTTGTATAAACTCCTGAAAATATTGCCCCATCTGGAAAATAAAATAAACTCACATCATCTCTGTTTGTATTATACAAACCTGCACTTACTGTAGAAATCTCCAATCCATCAATGCTTGGCATTTCAGGAAAATCTTTGGTAACTCTATTAAGTTGTTTTTTCTTAAAAAAGTTTTGAAATAGCGTGGTCATGTGTATTTTATTTACTATTTTTTCAGTTATAAGGTAGTTGCTAAATTTATACTATTTAATTTATCTGTAATAATATCTCAAAATGATACCTGGTTTAAACATTTTAAAAAAATTATTTAAAACATCTAATGAGCGTAAGCTTGTAGAAATACAGCCGCTAGTTCAAAAAATTAATTCATTAGAACCAGAAATCCAAAAACTTTCAGATCAAGAATTGAAGAATAAAACCCAGGAATTTAAAAAAAGAATTAAAAATGGGGAAAACTTAAATAAAATTTTGCCAGAAGCTTTTGCTTGCGTTCGTGAAGCTAGTGTTAGAACTATAGGACAAAGACATTTTGATGTGCAATTGCTTGGGGGAATTATTCTTCATCAAGGCAACATTTCAGAAATGAAAACTGGAGAGGGAAAAACATTAGTTGCGACTTTACCTGCTTATTTAAACAGCTTAACAGAAAAAGGTGTCCATGTTGTAACAGTGAACGATTATCTTGCAAAACCGGTCGTCGGTGGGTAACTGCCCTGATACAAAAACTGTGGGATATGGCCTGGGACCTTTGGGAACACCGGAATGAAGTGTTACACGAACAAGAGGACCAGGTTACTAGGTCCATGGGAATGCATCTCAACTGCCGGGTAACAAGAGTCTTCTTTGATTTATGCTCTCGTCCGCTACGAGCCAATGACAGCTATTTGGTTAAACTGCCACTGTCCAAAC
>JALRAW010000075.1 GCA_023257975.1 Candidatus Fonsibacter sp. | reverse complement strand
GTAAAGCTGTTTGGACATCAACAAAGTGATAAAACCCAATATATTTTCTTATTAATAACTGTTGGGTTAACACTTCAGGCACTATTTGTACTTAGTGTTCCTTAATAGGGTTGTCTTTTAAATTCTAGCTATTTTTTCACCAGCTTTGTTAGTGAATTGTCCAGTAACAATAAGTATTAAATCTATTAATAACCAGATTCCTAAACCACCAAATGTTAAAAGCATTAGTATCCCGGTGCCTGTTTTGCCAACATAGAATCTGTGTGCGCCAATTACTCCGAGTAAAAATGCTAGAAGTAAGGTTACAACCCATTGCGAATCGCTTCCAGGTGTGCTGCTGTTGAGAAGTTTTTCTTTTTGTGAATCGAATTCTTCTTGAGAGATTACTCTGTCTCTCAGTAGTTCATTTAGTTTTTTTATTTCGTCTGCTGTACTCATATGCTTATTTTAACTTATTTTCTATGCTGGCAACTCTTTCAGCAATTGGAGGGTGAGAGTAATAGTAAGAACTGTATAAAGGATCAGGAGTTAAGTTGGAAGCATTGTCTTTACTCAGTTTCAATAAACCAGAAATCATATATTCTCCATCAGTAAATTTAAAGGAAAAAGCAACTTAGAGCTGAAACTCGAGAACTTAAATGATGACCAGTTCAAGGTGGCTTACGTGATTTTACGAAAAATAAGAGAATGGATAAATTTAATAGGCAAGTCACATAAGAAGAGAATACAGTTCAAACCTTTGCGACTGACTGTTATTGGATGTGCAGGGACAGGTAAAAGTGTGTTAATTAACACCCTAGTAGCCTGCATAAGACGAATGTTCAAAAAGAATGATAGTGTATTGGTAGCAGCACCAACTGGAGCAGCAGCACATAATATCGGAGGTCAAACCATTCATAGAGAGTTTAAAATTGGTATTGGTAAGGGAAATAAATGGAGTATATCAAAGAAAGCGAAAGAATATCTTCATGAGAAATTAGAACACACTATTGCGGTTTTCTTTGATGAACGAAGCATGATTTCTCAAAGGGTGTTGGGTAACACAGAAATGAACATAAGACATACAGCTCATGGAGGAGGCCACGAAAATGAAGATTGGGGTGGAATACCTGTTGTAGTATTATTTGGTGATGATTTTCAACTCACACCTCCTTGTGAGGATGGTGCCATTGATGCATTTTCAAATCAAGGTCATACAGAAGAGACAAAAAATGGAGCATATCACTTTATTAAACTAGGTGAGACAACACTTGAATTGAAGCAGATAATTCGACAAAATGAAGATCAAAGAGAATTCAGAGATGTTTTAGGAAACACAAGAGTCGGTTATCCAAGTGAAGATAATGTAGAGACAATATTATCTCTACATCTGAACAATGGTAGTTTTTCCATGCAAGAAATCGAAGAAATTGAAGGAAAGGCCTTATACATTTTTGCAAACAAGAAGCAGATGAAAGAACACAACTTAGAAAGATTAAAAGCTCAACATTCATATGAGAACCCTGTGGCTAGATTAAAGCCATTTCAACATCCAAAGGCAAATTATTAAGGAATATTCCCAAATGCTTCAAGCAAGATAATCAGATTGAACCTGTATCTAATATATGCAGAGGAGCAAAAGTTCAATTAGCAGGTCGGAATTTTGAACCAGACTGGGGACTGTACAATGGTTCAATTGGAACGGTA
>JALRAW010000066.1 GCA_023257975.1 Candidatus Fonsibacter sp. | reverse complement strand
TTAGTAATATTCTTTCATATAATAATGGTAAGAATGTTGGAATTCAAAATAGACAAGATTTATATCTTAATACTATTATTTCCAAACTGGTTGGTTTAAAAGGACAAACCAATACAATTTACTTTTATTGTCATACGTGTAACTCCTTTGGTTGATTTTTTTTAATTTTTATTTTGTCTGCAATAAGTCGTTTGCATACAGCATAGCTAAGTTCATATTTATTTAGTGTATAAAAATGAAATTCATTAACTCCCTCCGCTTGTAATTTTTTAACTAAATCACATGCAATACTTGCTCCAACGATTTTTTGTATTTCATTATCTTTCTCTAATCCGTTAAATTCTTGTTCGACCCAATTTGGGATAGTTGTTCCACATTTTTTGCTAAAGTTTTTTATTTTTTCAAAATTATCTATAGGAAGAATACCAGGAATTATTGGTACTTTAATTCCAACAGCAATTGCTTTATCTCTGAATCTTAAAAATTTTTCGTCATTAAAAAAGAATTGTGTAATTATTTTGTCAGCTCCTTGATCAACTTTATTTTTTAAATTTTCAAGATCTTTAATCTCATTTTCTGAATCTGGATGCTTTTCAGGATATCCTGCAACTAAAATTTCAAAATTACCAAGTTTTTTTAATCCATTAACCATATCGGCTGCATTGATATAACCTTTTTTATGAGGAACATATTTTGAATTAATCTTTCTTACATCACCTCTCAAAGCCACAATTCTATTTATTCCATTATTTAACCAATCAAGTGCAATTGAATTAATTTCATCTTTACTCATATCAACACAAGTAAGATGACCCGCAACTGGAGTATTTGATTTATTATTTATTTTTTTAACTAAAAAATCGCTTTTATCTCTTTCGCCTCCTCCAGCTCCAAAAGTAACGGAAACAAATTTAGGCGAGAATTGCTCAAGTTTTTTAAGACTCAACCATAGATTCTCATGGCCAAGCTCATCTTTAGCGGGGAAGAATTCAAAACTAATATTTAAATCTTTGTTCATAATTTATTTTAAACAAAGGTTTTTTTGGAATTTTTCAAAAAAAACCACCAGATAAAGCGGCGGTTATTAAGTGCTTCGCTTTAGCTGGATTTATAAAGCGCCCGCAATTTGAAATAACTCGGCGCACAAGTTAAATAACTTTATTAAGATAATTAGTCAATATAGATCTAGATTTATTAATGATTCCAAACAATTTTTTACTTTTTGTTCAATTAATAACAATACTTTTTATTACACCTGGACCGCAAAGAATTTTGATTATTACCAATTCAATGAATTATGGATTTCCAAAAAGTTTGTGGACGGGGATAGGAGATGTTTCTGCTAATGCAATTCAGATGATATGTGCGACGTTTGGAATTTATACTTTAATGAAGCCTCATCCGCAGATTTTAGATGCTTTTAAATGGATTGGAGCATTGTACTTAATTTATCTGGCTTTAAGATTTTTAAACAGAAAGACAGGCGTTACAATCGATAAAACTTTTGGGACTAGATCAGCATTAGATTTATTTAAAGATGGTTTTGTTTCAGCTTTATTTAGTCCCGGTGCAATAGTTTTTTTTGTAGTTATGTTTCCAACTTTTTTAGATCCTAATAATAATTTCTTAGTTCATTTTATTATTTTAATGACAACTCATGTCATTTTAGATTTTTTTTTCTTAACAATTTATGCAGGCGTATCAAGCAGAATAGCAATCTTTCTTAAAAACTATCCAAATTTAATAAGTAGATTATCAGGATTTGCTTTGCTATTTCTGGCTTATAGAATTTTAAGCACTAAAATTAATTTATGAATAAAACTTTTGATAATAATTTTAAAGACGGTTGTTTTACTGCGCTAGGAATTCCAGGAATTAGTTTAGCAGCTAGTTTTTTTGCTTTAGGCGCTCTTTTTAAAAATTCTGGATTAAATGCTGCTCAAAGTTTTTTATCAACATTAATT
>JALRAW010000037.1 GCA_023257975.1 Candidatus Fonsibacter sp. | reverse complement strand
AAAGCTTGAGGACTTGTTACTTCGTGAATTAAATGTCTATCTACAAAAAGTAACGAGGTTCCATCTTCTTGTTCATGAACAAGATGTTCTTGCCAAATTTTATCGTAAATAGTTTGTGACATTTAGAAAAAAATTATTTTTTCTCTTCAGGACTTTCTTTTTTTGGCTCCTCTTTTTTTTCTTCTTTTTTAGGAGCTTCAGCTACAGGTTCTTTTTTAACTTCCTCTTTAGAGACTTCTTGTTTTGGCGCTTCAGAATCATTTTCTTCTGTTGCTGGCAAAACATTTTCCTCAGTAACTTGCTGTATTTTTGTTTCTACATCAATTCCAATTTTCTTTTTAATTTTTTCTGCAATCCTCGCTGACTTACCTGTTCTATCTCTTAAATAATAAAGTTTAGCTCTTCTTACTTTTCCAGATCTCACAACTTTAATTGTATCAACGATGGGACTGTATAATGCGAAAGTTCTTTCAACACCCTCTCCAAAAGAAATTTTTCTAACTGTAAAAGTAGAGTTAATTCCTCGATTTTTTTTAGCAATACAAACTCCTTCGTAAGCTTGGATTCTTTGTCTTTTTCCTTCAATAATTCGAACGTTTACTTTTAAAGTATCCCCTGGAGAAAATTCTGGTAATTTTTTTTCACCAATTTTCTTAATATGAAGTTTATCTAATTCGTCTATTCTCATTGTAGAAATTTGCATTAAAATTTAATTATTTGTGATATTTTTCCCATAAGTCTTGTCTCTGGCGACGTGTTATATCCTCGGATTGTGCTAAGCGCCAGTCCTTAATTTTAGCGTGATTCCCAGACAAAAGTACTTCTGGAACTGTTCTTCCTTTCCACTCTTGAGGTTTTGTATACTGAGGATATTCTAATAAATTATTTTCAAAACTCTCTTCATTTAAAGAAGAAGAATTTCCAATAACTCCTGGTAGTAATCTAAGAATGGAATCTAAAAAAACAAACGCAGCTGTTTCGCCACCTGATAAAATAAAATCACCAATACTAATTTCTCTAATTTTTCTTTCGTCTATAACTCTCTGATCAATTCCTTCAAAGTGTCCACAAATAAGATCTACTCCGTTTTTTTGTGATAACTGTTTTGCAATTTTTTGTGTTAACAATTCACCTTTAGGACTTAGATAAATAAGTTCATTTTTAGAGTTTTTAATATTTTTATCTAAACAACCATCAATTACATCGGCACGCATAACCATTCCGCTTCCTCCACCAAAAGGAGTGTCATCCACAGTTCCATGCTTATCTAAAGCATAGTCTCTGATATTAATAACATCGAGAGACCAGATTTTATTTTCTCTAGCTCTTTTATAAAGCCCAATATCTAAAATCCCTGGAAAAAATTCTGGATATAAAGTGAATATTTTTGCAGACCACATAATAGTTAATTTGCTTTAGGCGCCTCCGCTTCTATTGGTTTTTCTTCAGTCTTTGGCGCTTCTACAGGAGCTGGTTCAGCTGCTGGAGCCGCTGCTTCTGTTGCTGGAGCTGCTGCTGGTGCTTCTTTTGGAGCTTGTGCAGCCTTTAATCTTTCTTGAGCTTTCTTTTTAGGCAAAGCTTTAATTGGATTATTTCTTTTTTCAGGAACTGGGGCAAGATTTGCTGCACCTAAAAATTTTGCAACTCTTAAAGTAGGCTTAGCTCCCATTTTAAGCCAATGAGTTATTCTTTCTGACTCTAAGCTTAATCTCTCTGGTTTGCTTTTTGGTAATAACGGATTGAAGTGTCCAAGTTTTTCAATGAATTTTCCATCTCTTGGATTTCTAGAATCTGCAACCACGATTTGATAGAAGGGTCTTTTTTTTGTTCCACCTCTAGATAGTCTTATTTTTAACATTTGTTTTCCTTTCTATTTTAGATTGTTAAATAACTCCGGAGGTATTCCATCTAATCCTCCAAAATTTCTTCCGCCACCTTGTGACATTCTTTTCATCATTCCTGTCATCATTTTATGTTGTTTTAGAAGCTTATTTACTAAAGCGATGTCAGTTCCTGAACCATTCGCTATTCTTTTTTTTCTAGATCCATCAATAATCTTTGGGTTATCTCTTTCTTTAGGAGTCATGGATAAAATAACCGCCTCTTGTTTTCCAAGAAGACTTTCGTCAATATCGGATTCCTCTATTTGTTTTTTAATTTTTGAAATACCAGGAATCATTCCTAAAATTTTTCCCATCCCCCCAATTTTTTTCATTTGTCTAAGTTGCTTTAAGTAATCATTAAAAGTGAATTGTCCTTTTTTTAAATTCTCTTCTAACTCTTCAACTTCTTCTTTTTTTAAATTTTCCGATACCTTTTCAACAAGAGAAACTACATCTCCCATACCTAAAATTCTATTTGCAATTCTTTCTGGATGAAATATTTCAAAATCTTCAATTTTTTCTCCAACTCCTAAAAATTTAATAGGACAGTTAGCAACGGACTTCATGCTAAGAGCTGCGCCGCCTTTTCCATCTCCATCTATTCTTGTTAATATTATTCCTGTCAAATCGACTGTTTTTTTAAATTCACCAGCTATATTTACTGCATCTTGTCCTGTTAAAGAGTCTGCAACTAAAAAAGTTTCGATTGGATTAATTACTTTTTTAAGATTATTTAATTCACTCATCATCACACTATCTATTTGTGTTCGTCCGGCGGTATCAAAAATAATTACATCGGATCCAGATAAAGAAGCTGCAGCTAAAGTTCTTTGTGCAATTTCTATTGGTAGTTGTCCTTCTATAATTGGAACCGTTTGAATATTATTTTGACTACCTAATAACTCTAATTGTTTTTGGGCTGCTGGACGGTAAACGTCTAAGCTTGATAACATTACTTTTTTATTAAAATTCTTTTCAATAAACTTTGCAATCTTTGCAGTGGTTGTTGTTTTTCCTGAGCCTTGCAAACCAACTATTAATATTTTGGCAGGTGGAACGGTATTAAGATTAATTTCTGATTTTTCACTACCTAAAATTTTAACAAGTTCGTCGTATACAATTTTAACAAGTAATTGTCCTGGGGTTATAGATTTTAAGACTTCTTGACCGATTGCTTTTGGTTTAACATTTGCAATAAATTCTTTAGCAACTGACAATGCAACATCTGACTCGAGAAGAGCCTGACGAATCTTTCGCAATCCCTCATCAACCTGTTTTTCATCTAATTGAGTGCTTTTATTAAAAAAAGAAAAAGCAGACTCAATTTTACTTGTTAAATTTTCAAACATTTTTTTTCTCCAGCAGCAATCGCACTAGTGGGCGAATATCGCTGACTAGTGTTGATCTCCTTCATTAGAAGGACACCACAAAACCTGCTTATTTTTGTGGAAAATTTTATTAAAAGTATATTTTACTATTTTAAAAGTCAATAATTGAGAATATTTGTAAGATATAACAACAAAACAGATGATCGAAATACAAGCTTATAAAATGGATGGCCTCGGCAATGACTTTATCATTATTGATAGAAGAAAAGAAAAAATTGATATCTCAAAACAACAAATCATAAATATTGCAAATAGAAAACAAGGCCCAGGTTGTGATCAAGTTATTCTTATAGATAAAGATAAAGAAAAAAAAACAAACGCTAAAATAACTTTTTATAATTCTGACGGTGGCGAAACAGGGGCATGCGGAAATGGCTCTAGATGTATTTCTTACTTCTTAATGAATGAAAAAAAATTAAATAAATCAAAAATTAATACTGAAAGCGGAATTTTAAATGCAAAACTTACGGGAAAAACTGAAGTATCTGTTGATATGGGAGTGCCCAATTTTGATTGGCAAAAAATTCCTTTAGCAAAAAAAATGAATCACGCAAAAGTTATGATTAAAACTAAAACTTTTGGAATTTTATCAGGATATACATTGAGTATTGGGAATCCCCATATTATTTTTTTTAAAAATATAACATTTGAACTGCTAAAAAAAATTGGCCCGCAGATTGAATATCATGAATTTTTTCCACAAAGATGTAATGTCACTTTTGCTGAAGTTATGAACAAAAAAAATATAGCAGTAAAAGTTTGGGAAAGGGGTGCAGGATTAACTTTAGCTTGTGGTACTGCTGCTTGCGCTACGGCAGTAGCTGCAAATAAATTAGGACTTACTGGAAAAAAAGTTAATATTCATTTTAAAAATGGAACTCTTCAAATTGAATGGGCTAAAAATAAACATAACAATAAATTTGGTTTTTTTTTTAAGTCGATAGAGAAATACTACATCGACGTGGAGCTAACACATTACGATGTCATTGGGAAAAATAATGCTATTAGAAGGAATTAGAAACGAGTTATACAATTGAAAATAT
>JALRAW010000020.1 GCA_023257975.1 Candidatus Fonsibacter sp. | reverse complement strand
TTTTTATAATTAAATTAAAAAATATAATTAAAGAAAATAATATTGAAGGAATTGTAGTTGGTAACCCTATTAATATGGATGGTTCTTTTGGTCCAAGAGCTCAATCAGCTAAAGATTTTTCTAACAGTTTAACTAAACAGTTATCAATCCCTGTAACACTTTGGGACGAAAGACTTTCTAGCGAAGGAGCTTATAAAGGTATGTCAAAATTATCCATTAACGTATCAAAAAAGCAAAAAAAATTAGATGAGAATTCTGCGGCTTTCATTTTACAAGGCTTTATTGATTATTATAAGTATCGAACAAAATAAATAATTTAATTTAATGCTTGCAAGCCTTATAGTTTGCAAGTATAGAGTTGCTTTTAATGGCTATACAAAAAGAAGCTGTTAAATTCAGACATAAACACCTTTTAGGCATACAATCTCTTTCCATTCCAGAAGTTAATTATATTCTCGATGAGTCAATGCAATTTGTTGACTTCAATAAAAAAGATCAAAAAAAATTAAATATTCTTACAGGAAAAACACAAATTAATTTATTCTTTGAATCTTCTACAAGAACTTTAAGCTCATTTGAACTTGCTGGAAAAAGATTAGGAGCTGATGTGATGAACATGAATGTTTCAAACTCAGCAATCAAAAAAGGTGAAACTTTAATTGATACAGCAATGACTTTGAATGCCATGCATCCTGATGTTTTAATTATAAGACATCAAGACTCTGGAGCTGCAAATCTTTTGGCACAAAAAGTTAATTGTTCAGTAATTAATGCTGGTGACGGCTGGAGGGAACATCCAACGCAAGCATTGCTTGATGCACTTACAATCAGAATTAAAAAAGGGAAAATTGAAGGTTTAAGAATCGCAATTTGCGGGGATATAATGCACTCAAGAGTTGCAAGATCAAATATTTACTTACTTAATATGTTAGGAGCTGAAGTTAGAGTGATTGCTCCCCCTACTCTAATGCCTAAGAATATTGAAAGTCTTGGAGTTAAAGCATTCACGGATATGAATAAAGGTCTTGAAGGATCTGACATTGTTATGATGTTAAGACTTCAAACTGAACGTATGCAAGGATCTTATGTTCCTTCAACGAGAGAATATTATGAATTTTATGGTCTAGATTATAAAAAAATTACTAAAGCTCACCCTAATGCACTGATTATGCACCCAGGTCCGATGAATAGAGGTGTAGAAATAGATACAACATTAGCTGATGACATCAATCGAAGTATTATCAAGGAACAAGTTGAAATGGGAGTTGCTGTTAGAATGGCTTGTTTAAAAATTATTTGTGGAAATAACAAATGAAAAATAAACTTTTAATTAACACACGAATAATAGACCCACAAAATAATATCGATGAAGTAGGTAGTATTTTAATTGATGAAAATGGAAAAATTAAAGCAATAGGAAAAAAAGTAACTAAAGATAACGCTCCAAAAGATTGTGAAATTATAGACTGTAAAAATCATATTTCAATTCCAGGCATAGTCGACATGCGAGTATTTGTTGGAGAACCTGGCTTTGAATACAAAGAAAATTTTAGAACTTTAAGTGAAGCGGCTTTATCAGGTGGAGTGACATCTGTTGTGACAATGCCTAATACTATGCCAGTTATTGATAATGGGTCTATATTAGATTTCACTAAAAGAAGAGCAAAGGATAAATCGCAAATTAAAATCTACCCACTTGCAACTCTTACAAAGAATCTTGAGGGTAATGAAATGTCAGAGTTTGGTTTACTTGGAATTATTGGTGCTATTGGTTTTACAGATGGAATTAAATGTGTCCAAAATAATAGAGTGATGGATAAAATATTTAATTATTCAAAAAATTTAAACAGCTTAATTATTCAATTTCCTCAAGACAATGAACTTTCTTCTAATGGTGCAGTTAATGAAGGTGAAATTTCTACAAGACTAGGATTAAAAGGAATACCGGACATCGCTGAAAAAATTATTATAGAAAGAGATTTGAGCTTGTTAGAACTTTATAAAAACAGATACCATATATCTACCTTGTCTTCAAAAGCATCTCTTCCAATAATTGAAGCTTATAAAAAAAAAGGATTAGAATTTACAACTGGTGTTTCAATAAATAATTTATCATTAAATGAAAATGATATTGGAGATTTTAGAACCTTTTTAAAATTATCTCCTCCTTTAAGAACTGAAAATGATCGTCTAGCTTTAATCGACGCTGTTAAAAAAGGTTTAATCGATGTTATTGTTTCAGATCACAAACCTGAAGACGAAGAGTCTAAACGTTTACCATTTCAACAGGCGGCAACTGGTGCTTCAGGAATTGAAACTTTACTATCTTTGACATTAGAACTTTATCACAACAAATCTTGCGAATTAAGTACGCTCATAAAAACATTAACTTGTAATCCTGCAAAAATATTAAATATTAATGCAGGAAATTTATCTGTTGGAAATGACGCTGATATAGCAGTTATCAATCTTGATAAACCTTGGGTTGTTGAAAAAGAAAAAATCAAATCCAAATCCAAAAACACAGCAATTGAGAAAAGAAAAATGCAAGGTAAGGTTGAAAAAACTTTTATAAATGGAAATTTAGTGTTCGAAGCTTAATGGATATACTTATAGTTACATTCTACTCTTATATATTAGGCTCGATACCGTTTGGGTTAATTCTTACAAAATTTGCTGGTTTAGGGGATGTAAGGAAAATTGGATCAGGAAATATTGGTGCAACTAATGTATTAAGAACAGGAAATAAATTTATAGCTGCGCTAACTCTTCTTTTAGATGGTCTTAAAGGAACTTTTTCAATTTTATTAACAATACAATATTTTAATGAATTTACTTACTATGCGGCTGTAATTGTTTTTCTTGCTCACATCTTTCCTGTATGGCTAAAATTTAGAGGCGGTAAAGGAGTTGCAACATTTATAGGAAGCTTACTAGTAATAAATTTTTATTTATCAATTGTTTTTATTACTACATGGCTAATAATGCTCGCAATTTTCAGAATATCTGCTGTTTCAGCATTATTAGGTTACTTAGTTGTGACTATTACAGCTTTTATATTTTTTGATCAAAAAATATTTTTATTAATTTTCTTTTATTTTATAACTTCAATATTCACTCACAGACAAAATATTACTTCGTTAATAAAAAATAATTTCTAAGTAATTAAAGACTTTTTTACATATATTTTTTTGTAATTTGACAAAGGTCACAAATTTTGACAGTTCTTATTTTTTTACAAAAAAATTATGAATTTAGTTATCGTTGAAAGTCCAGCTAAAGCCAAAACAATTAATAAATATTTAGGTACTGATTTTAAAGTATTGGCAAGCTACGGACATGTAAGAGATCTCCCGTCAAAAAATGGTTCTGTAGATACAGAACATGATTTTAAAATGATCTGGGAAATAGATCCTGGTTCAAAAAAACATTTAAAAGAAATCACTGATTATGCAATTGATGCCGATAGAATCATTTTAGCAACTGATCCTGATCGTGAAGGTGAAGCTATCGCATGGCATTTAAAATGTATCTTAGAGGAAAATAAAAAAATTAAAGATAAAAAATTTGAAAGAGTTGTATTTAATGAAATTACTAAAAAAGCAGTTGAAAATGGAATTAGTAATCCAAGAGATATTAATCCTGAATTAGTTAATGCCTATATGGCAAGAAGAGCTTTGGATTATTTAGTTGGATTTAATATCTCACCTATTCTTTGGACAAAACTTCCAGGATCAAAATCTGCAGGTAGAGTTCAATCTGTTGCTCTTAGACTTATTGTAGATAGGGAACATGATATTGAATTATTTAAACCACAAGAATATTGGACGTTTACTTGTATTTTTTTGACACAACAAAAAAAAGAATTAAACGCGAGACTTTACTCTTTTAAAGGAAATAAAATTGAAAAATTTTCATTTAAAAATGAACAAGAAATTCAAAATGTTTTAGAGCAAATAAAAAAAGAAAAGTTTAACATTTCAAGCATTGATAAAAAACCATACCGAAGAAGCCCATATGCGCCTTTTACAACATCTACTATGCAACAGGAGGCTTCTAAAAAATTGGGTTTTTCAGCTTCACGAACGATGCAAATAGCTCAAAGACTTTACCAAGGAATAGATTTTGAAGGAGATACAGTTGGTTTAATTACCTACATGAGAACTGATGGAACTAATATTTCTCAGGACGCTATAAAAGAATGTAGAAACTACATAGATAAAGAAATTGGTAAAAAATACTTACCTAATGAAGCTAGAAATTATTCAGGTAAAAAAGCAAAGAATGCGCAAGAGGCACATGAAGCAATAAGACCAACTGATATTTTAAGAACTCCTGAAAAAATGAGATCTATATTAGATAAGGATCAAGCAAAATTATATGAGCTTATTTGGAATAGAACGCTTGCTTCACAAATGGAAAACGCTGAGTATGAAAGATGCACTTTAGAAATATTAAATGAATCAAAATCTATTACTTTTAGGGCAACGGGATCAGTGCAAGTATTTGACGGTTTTCTAAAATTATACCAGGATGTAAAAGAAGAAGATGAAGTTGATAAAGATGAAGAAAATGATCAAAAAATATTACCTGAAGTTAAAATAAATGAGAAATTAGAAAATCCTAAATTTAATACAGAACAACATTTTACTGAACCACCTCCTAGATTTTCTGAGGCAAGTTTAGTTAAAAAATTAGAGGAACTAGGAATAGGAAGACCCTCAACATACGCAAGCATTATTTCAGTATTATCAGCTAGAAACTATGTAGAGCTTGTTACAAAACGATTCATTCCAACTGATAGAGGTAAGCTTATTACAGCTTTCTTGGATAAATTGTTTACAAAATATGTAGACTATAATTTTACTGCAACACTTGAGGATAGTTTAGATGAAATTACAACAGGAAAAATTGAATATCTTAAAGTTTTAGAGAATTTTTGGAAAGAGTTTTATAAAAATATTAACGAAGTTAAAGAATTAAGAACAAGAGCTGTTCTTGATTTATTAAATGAGAGTTTGGGAGATATTATTTTTGATAAAGATCAAAATGGAAATATTTCAAAAAAATGCAAAAACTGCAGTGATGGTGAACTTAGTTTAAAAAATCCGATTAACACCATGGTGCCCCACCTCGCAGTTGTGGAATGAGCGTATAAGCTCC
>JALRAW010000156.1 GCA_023257975.1 Candidatus Fonsibacter sp. | reverse complement strand
AGAAGACCCCAAAATGCTGGTGTCTATTTTTCCAACAGAGACCTGTTGTCCTAACGCCTGAGTGCCTTGATCAATGATTAAATTTTTAACTACTTTATCTACTCTATAACTTAAAAAATCTAAAAATAAGAATGCTATACTTAAAAAAACTACTGAAAGGATAATAAGTTTTTTTTTATTCATATAGTAAAAAGCAAGATCATAACAATTATAGGAAATAATAAAATAAAACCTATTAATTTATTTTTAATAAAAAAATATTTTATTACTTCTAAAAAATCTTTAATGACCATTAATGTATATCAATATATAAAATTAAAATTTTATCAATATAGATTTGAATGAATACGTCCATACCGAAGATAAATAAAATTCTAAACGTGGTTAAAATTCATAATGAAGAATTAATTGATAATTATTCCTGGATTAAACAAAAAAATTGGAAAGAAGTAATAATAGATCCTAATAAATTAAATACCCCAGTTAAAAAATATCTAGATGAAGAAAATTTATTTAAAGAAGAACAGCTTAAAGATATCAAGGACATAGAAAAAAAACTTTTTGAAGAATTAAAATCTAAAATCAAAAATGAGGATAATTCTGTTCCAAAAAAAGATGGGGATTATTATTATGCCTATAAATATAACAAAAATAGCGAATACCCAATTTATTATAGAAAAAATATTAAAAATAATTTTGAAGAAATTATTTTAGATTGTGAAAAAAAATCTAAAACACATTCTTACTTTAATGTAGCCGCTATATCACATAGTCATAATCATAAGCATCTAGCTTATAATATAGATACTAACGGCTCTGAATACTTTTCAATATTTATTGAAAACATTGAAACAAAAGAAATATTAAGTCCTGAAATAAAAAATACCACTGGCGATATTATTTGGTCTTTAGATAATAACTATATTTTCTATGTTGGATTAGATCAAAATCATCGTCCTACAAAAGTTTTTAAACACAAAATTGGTTCTGATAGTGAAAAAGATTTGTTAATTTATGAAGAAAAAGACCCCTCTTTCTTTTGTTCTATAAATTTATCAAAAACAAAAAAATATCTATTTATTAGAACGGCAGATCACGAAACTTCCGAATATCTTTTTATCAATCTAAAATTAAATCAAACAACGCCAATTCTTTTTAAAAAAAGAATTAAAAAAATTGAATATGACTTAGACCATCATGAAAAATTTTTTGTAATAAGCACAAATATCGATAATGCAAAAAATTTTAAAATAATGATTAGTCATGAAGAATCTTATCAAAAATGGGAAGAATTTATTACTTATGAGAGGATTAATTTAATCTTAGATTTTATCTTATTAAAAGACTGGCTTGTAAGATTAGAAAGAACTGAAGGTTCTGAAAATATAATCATATTAAATCTTAATAATAAGAATCAACATAAAATTAGTTTTGATGAAGAAGCATATAATCTTTCATTAGATCATGGGTATGAATATGAAACAGATGCATTCAGATACTCATATTCATCTCCTACCACACCAAAAAGTATTTTCGACTATGACTGTAAGTCAAAAAAACAGGAATTAAAAAAAACTCAAGAAGTTCCTTCTGGTCACAATAAAAATGATTATATTTGCAAAAAAATATTTGCCACAGCACATGATAATGAAAAAATTCCAATTACAATCCTTTATAAAAAAGGAATTAAATTAGATTCTAGTAATCACTTATTGCTTTATGGATATGGATCTTATGGAATATCTATACCAAGCAATTTCTCTACTAATAGATTAAGTTTGGTTGATAGAGGAATTATCTATGCAATAGCCCATATTCGAGGTGGCAAAGAAAAAGGATATGAATGGTATGAAAATGGAAAACTTCTAAATAAAAAAAATACTTTTTTAGATTTTATAAGTTGCGCCGAAAAATTATGTGAAGATAAATATACATCTCCTAAAAAAATTATTGCTCAAGGAGGTTCTGCAGGCGGTTTATTAATGGGCTATATTGCAAATGAACGTCCAGATTTATTTCTTGGAATAATCGCGCAAGTACCTTTTGTTGATATTTGTAACACTATGCTTGATGAGGATCTGCCTTTAACTGTTACAGAAATCCCAGAATGGGGAGATATTAAAAATGATAAAAAATCTTTTCTATATGTAAAAAGTTATTCACCTTATGATAACGTAAAAAAACAAAACTACCCCCATATGTTAGTTACTGGAGGCATTTCTGATCCTAGAGTTACGTATTGGGAAATGACAAAATGGGTTGCAAAATTAAGAGAAAATAAAACAGATGATAATTTATTATTACTTCATATGAATATGACGGCTGGGCATAGTGGTGCTAGTGGACGATTTGATTATCTTAAAGAAATAGCGATGGAATATGGTTTTGTTTTAAAGATATGTAAAATGCTATCTTAATTTTTTTTCTACTCGATCCCAGAAAAACTTTTCTAATTTTACTCCATTTAATCTATTGATCTCTTGAATTCCAGTTGGAGAGGTTACATTAATTTCTGTTAAATAATTACCAATAACATCAATGCCTGTAAAAAATAATTTATTCTTCTTTAAGAAAGGTTTTAAAGTATGACATATCTTTTTATCTCTTCTTATTAAACCAACTTTCTTAGCAGTTCCTCCAGTATGAAAATTAGCAGTAACACTTCCTTTTTTTGGTATTCTTGCAACAGAACCAGCATATTCACCATCTATTAAAATAATTCTTCTGTCTCCATCTTTAATTTCATTTAAATATTTTTGTATTACTATTGGCTGGTTGTATTTATTAATTAATTTTGAAATTTTCTTTTTTAAAACAATATTTGTTCCATCTAATTTTGAAATTCCTTCACCTCCATTACCATAGAGCGGTTTAATAATTGTTTTTTTATATTTTTTTTGAAAATTAAAACACCGTTCAATATTTTTAGAAATAAGTGTAGGTGGAATGATATTTTTAAAATTGAACATTGATAATTTTTCAGGATTATCTCTGATTGATTTAGGATTATTTAAAATAAGAGTTTTATTAGAAACCATCTCAAGGAGATAAGTTGCGGTAATATAACTCATATTAAATGGCGGATCCTGTCTAACCAAAACAACATCATAATCATCAAGAAATATTTTTTGAGTTTCAAATTTTTTAAAAAAAATTTTTTTATTCGGAAATAATCTAAAAATATTACCCAAAGCAGCTACTCGTCCATTTTCGTAAATCAAATTCTCTGGTAAGTAATGGAATAGTCTATACCCTCTTTTTTGTGCCTCTAAAGCTAAAATATATGTACTGTCTGATTTAATATTAATGGACTCAAGCGGGTCCATTTGAATGGCTATTTTAAAATGCTTCTTCATCAAAGATTTTGAATATATCCTGTTTCCATCTAGTATTATACTTTTCTATAAGTGACTGAGCTGGTGATTTTTTATCTTTAATAAAATTATGAATATCTTTTAGGAAAATATTCTCATCCATTCCTTTACTGTTAATCTGATTTCTATTTTTCAATCCCAAAGCTGACAAATCTACTAACTTCTTAGCATGATCAAATATTTTTTTATTTTTAATCTCAGTATCAAAACCTTTTTTTGGAACTTCTAAATATGCATTATAAATATCTTGGTAATTCCAACTTTCTACATATTCTAAAGCTAAATTTAATGAACTATCATCATAAAGAAGGCCAGTCCAAAATGCAGGTATTGAACATATGCCTGCTGATGAGCAAGAATCTGCAGATCTGATCTCTAAATATTTTTTTAATCTTAATTCAGTAAAAATAGTTGATATATGATTTTCCCAATCTTGAATGGTCGGTTTTTTGTTTGGATAATTTTTTAATTTTCCAGAAATAAAATCATTAAAACTTTCACCTGTACAATCAATATATTCATCATCCTTAATTATAAAATACATTGGAACTTTTAGTGCAAAATCAACATAACGTTCAAAACTATTTTCATCCTGCAAAAAAAATTCTGGAATTCCAGATCTGTTTTTATCGGTATTTTGCCAAATATGAGTTCTGTAAGATAAATAACCATTCAACTCTTTTTCTTTAAATGGAGAATTAGAAAACAAAGATACAGCTACGGGGGTTATAGCTGCTATTAATTTTGATTTTTTTTTATAATCAGCTTCATTTAAATAATCTAAATTAACCTGCGTGGCGCAAGTTCGATGCATCATATCTAACCCATTTCTACCAACGCTCGGCATATACTTTCTCATAATTTCATATCTTTTTTTTGGAGACTTAAAAACATCACTTAATTTTACAATTGGTGCAAATCCATTTCCTAACAAACCAATTCCTAATTTGGCACAAACAATTTTTAATTCTTTTAGATAAGAATTAATTTCATTACAGGTTTGATGAATATTTTGAACAGCATCGCCTGATAATTCGAATTGTAGTCCCGGTTCTAAAGTAATATTTTTTTTATCCTTAACTAAACCTAAAATATTTTTTCCTTCTTTAATTGGTGCCCAATTGTTCTTTATAAGTTCAGAAAAAATTTTTAAAATACTAATATTGCCTTCATAAGGAATTGGATTTTTATTTTTTAAATCAAATAAAAACTTTTCATGTTCAGTTCCAATTCTCCAACTATCTTTATTTTTAGAACCTTTTAAAAAATATTCTACTAACTGTTGCTTGTTATCTATGTGTTGCAATTTAATATCTAATTTATTTTTGGATTGGACTAATTTATTCTTTAGGATCATCAAATTCAACTGAGATTGTTTTATTTTAATGTAAGAAAAAAAATATATATTCACTTAATCAAACTAAAATAGGAGAAATTCATGAAAGGTTACTGGATTGCAAAATATAAAAAAGCAGAGGATGTAAAAAAATTAGGTAGTTATGCAGAAAAAGCTTTGAAAGCTATTATCGATTTTGGCGGGACTCCTTTAGTAAGAGGAGGAAAATATATCACTCTTGAAGGTGAAGAATTTATTCGAACAGTTATTTGGGAATTTAAAGATTATGACACAGCATTAAATTGCTATAAATCTAAAAATTATCAAGAAGCATGGTCTATAGCTAAAAATACTGTCGTTAGAGACCTTATGATCGTTGAGGGAATTTAATATTCAACTGGAACAGGATCTATACTTCTCCACATATACCAAGTGGCAACCGTTGTATATGGATGCCATTTATTTTTAAAAAAATCTAACTCATCTTTTTTTAAAGGATATTCTTTTTTATAATTTTTAGAAATTGCTTTGATTAATCTTTTAATACGATTAACCAATTTACTTTCCGTAAGTTTAAAAACTTTTTTCATACAACAATAAATACTTTATACTTTTCAAATATGAATATATCGTAATATTTATAACTATAAAATAAACCTAATAAAA
>JALRAW010000132.1 GCA_023257975.1 Candidatus Fonsibacter sp. | reverse complement strand
CTATCTAAACATTTTTGAGTTTCAGACTCTCCAATTTCTTCATGTGGAGTTCCTGGTTTAACTAATTCACTAGCTCTTTGTGCAGCTGCTCTTCCAAAAACTACTAAATCAATCAATGAATTTGATCCTAATCTATTTGCACCATGAACTGAAACACAAGCTGCTTCACCAACCGCCATCAAACCAGGTACAATGACATCTTTGCCATTTTCAGTTTTTGAGACTACTTCGCCATAATAATTTGTAGGAATTCCTCCCATATTATAATGAACAGTTGGAACAACTGGTATTGGTTGTTTAGTTACATCCACGCCAGCAAAAATTTTTGCAGACTCAGAAATTCCAGGAAGTCTTTCGTGTAAAACTTTTGGATCTAAATGGTTTAAATGAAGATAAATGTGGTCTTTATTTTTTCCAACTCCTCTGCCTTCATTAATTTCAATTGTCATAGATCTTGAAACTACATCTCTTGATGCAAGATCTTTCGCTGATGGAGCATATCTTTCCATAAATCTTTCGCCTTCAGAATTAACTAAAAATCCACCTTCGCCTCGAGAACCTTCAGTGATTAGACATCCTGCTCCATAAATTCCGGTTGGATGAAATTGAATAAATTCCATATCTTGTAATGGTAAACCTGCTCTTAAAACCATCGCATTACCATCTCCTGTGCACGTATGTGCTGATGTTGCTGAAAAATATGCTCTTCCATAACCACCTGTTGCTAAAATTGTCATATTGGATCTGAAACGATGAATTGTTCCATCCTGTAAATTCCAAGCCGTAACACCGTGACACTTTCCATTATGCATCAATAAATCTAATGCAAAATATTCTATAAAAAATTCTGTATTTTTTTTAAGTGCTTGACCGTAAAGCGTATGAAGAATTGCATGTCCAGTTCTATCAGCTGCAGCACAGGTTCTTTGAGCAATACCATTTCCATAATTAGCAGTCATTCCACCAAATGGTCTTTGATAGATTTTTCCCTCCTCAGTTCTGCTAAATGGTACTCCGTATTTTTCTAGTTCAATAACTGCTCGTGGAGCTTCTTTGCATAAATATTCAATAGCATCTTGATCACCCAACCAATCAGCGCCTTTTACCGTATCATACATGTGCCAACGCCAATCATCCTCTGACATATTTCCTAATGCAGCTGAAATTCCACCTTGTGCAGCAGCAGTATGACTTCTTGTTGGAAATACTTTCGAAATACACGCTGTCTTAAGTCCAGCCTCGGCTAGACCAACTGCCGCTCTTAATCCTGAGCCGCCAGCTCCTACAACAATAACATCATATTCATGATCGATAATTGGATAAGTGTTCATAAAATAATTATTACTAATGATACAATCCCAATTACAGGAAGTATAGCCGAGGTTAACATTATTAATTTATTTAAAGTTCCTTTTAAACCTTCCTCCTGAATATAATCTTCAATTATTTCACCTAAACCCAATTTTAAGTGCAGACCTGCAAATATTAAAAATAAAGTAAAGATAGTTATTGATAAATAATTATCAAAAAAATCTAGTGCTCCAGTGTAATCCTGATTAACTAAATCAACTAAAGAATATAAAAAAAATAATAATAAAGGAATTAATACAATTGCACTGACTCTTTGTATTACCCATTTATTTAAAGCGTGATTTTTCATTATATAATCCAAATAATAAATGTTGTTACAATTGATAAAAATAAAACAATTATTCCAGATAAATTTGCAGTTTTTATTTCGTAACCATAACCAAAATCCCATGCAAGATGTCTGATCCCATTAAACATATGATAAACAAATGACCAAGTAAAACCTACAAGAATAAATTTACCAATAAAACTTCTTAAAAATTTTTGATAAAAATTATAATACTCAGGCCCTACAGCTAAAAATAAGATCCATAAAACTATTAAAAAAAATCCAGCAACATTAAGCACACCGGTCATTCTATGTGTGATTGAGAGTAAAGAAGAAAACTGCCACTTATAAATCTGTATGTGAGGGGATAACGGACCGGAGTTTTTTTCCATAAAAAATATTTAATTATTTTTTATATGCTTTTTAACTAAAACCTCCGCGATTTGCACTGCATTAAAAGCCGCTCCCTTTAATAAATTATCAGAAACAATCCACATATTTACTGCATTTTTTGTAGGATCTTTTCTAATTCTAGAAACATAAGTTAAAAAGCTTCCAGCGGACTCTGCAGGAGTTGCATAGCCTCCGTTTTTTTGTTGATCAATAACTTTACAACTAGGCGCTCTCATTAATGTTGAGCGTATTTGTTGAATATCCTCCGCCTGCTCTCCAGCGGCAAACTTGGCGCGAATTGCCTCAGCAACCACTTCAAGGGAGCGCACTTCAGCACCAGGGGTAGCCGAAGCCACCGGCGTTTCTACACTGTTTTCAGTGCTTACAGCTTTGCGAGCAGGCATGGGAACCGTCCGTCTTTTCGTACTAC
>JALRAW010000106.1 GCA_023257975.1 Candidatus Fonsibacter sp. | reverse complement strand
GGATCTAATTCAGTAATAGATAATGCCCAAGCAACTAATGATCCAGCGCCAGATCCCCTGCCTGGTCCAACGGGTATATTATTATTTTTCGCCCAAAGTATGTAATCAGAGACAATCAAGAAATAACCAGAAAATTTCATCTGGTTAATCATTTTCACTTCATAATTTAATCGTTCTATATAATTTTTTTTTGTTTCTTCAATCTGTTTTGGATCAGTTATATTTTTAAGAACAACTTCATTTAATCTTTTTTCTAAACCAGCTTGCGCTAATTCTTGTAGTACAATTTCAATATTCTTTTCTTTTGAAGATGATGAAGTAAAGTTTGGAAGTAAAGGTTTGCTAGGTAAGGGTCGAAATAGACATTGATATTTCAAATTATGATTATTTTCTAAGGCATCTGGTAAATCAGCAAATAATTTAACCATTTCTTCATTAGTTTTAAGATAATGCTGATTTGAATAACTAATTCTATTTTTATCCTCTACATATGCTTTTTGACCAATACAAATATATGCATCATGTGCCTCATACATGTCTTGATGAATGTAAAAAACTTCTTGAGAAGCAATAATAGGTACTTTTAAGGACTTTGAGCTACTAATTAAAAAATTTTCAATCCTTTCTTCATTAACCTCATTATGTCTTTGTATTTCAAAAAAGAGGTTATCTTTAAATGCAGACTTTAATTTACTTACATTATTTAAAAATATTTTTTCCTGATTATTAAGAATAAGCTGAGAAGTTAAAGTATGATTTCCACCCAATAAAATAAAAAGACCACTACTATAATCAAGTAAATCTTTGATTGAGCAATGAGGTGCATCAGTTGCGTTAATATCAAGATAAGACTTAGAGGAAAGTTTTAATAAATTTTTATATCCAAGCTCATTCTTTGCAATCAGTGAAACTTTACCAATAATATTGTCGGTCTTTATATTAAGCTGAGTGCCAATAATAGGGTGAACCCCCACTCTTGATAATTCTTCTGAAAACTCCAAAGCTCCACTTAAATTATAAGAGTCGGATATTCCAAGAGATAAAAATTTTGAAAGTTTTGCATACTTTGCTAGCTCATCAATTTTTACTGCGCCCTCGCAGATTGAATACTGGGTATGAATTTTGAAATGATTAAAAGTAATATCTTTGAGACTCATTTTTTCTATTTCAAAATTCTAACATTTGAATCTTGAATAGCTAATTGAATATCAGCTTTGTCAGACAATTCTCTATTGTGAGTTGCAAAAACAATTAATCTTTCATTTGATTTTAAACTCAAAAGTATTTCAAAGACTTCATTTGCAGTTTTGCTATCTAGATTACCTGTTGGCTCATCAGCCAAAATAAGTTCAGGCTCATTTATTAAAGCTCTTGCGATTGCAACACGCTGTTGTTCACCTCCTGATAACTCATGTGGATAATGATTTAATCTTTCTTTTAAGCCAAGTTTTGAAAGTAAATTTTCCGCTTTTTTAAAAGATTCATTTTTTTCAAAATTATTAATTAATAAAGGAAGAATGACATTATCTATTGCTCGAAGATCAGAAATTAAATTATTAAATTGATAAACTATTGAAATGCTTTTTTTTCTATACTCTGTTTTTTGATCATCTTTTAAATCAATTAAATTTACATCATTAAAAAAATATTCCCCCTGATCAGCAGGCTCTAGCAATCCTAAAATATGCAAAAGTGTAGATTTACCTGAACCAGAAGGTCCTACTAAAGATACAATATTATTTTTACTTAAAGATAAATCAACACCCTTTAGAACTTGAATATTTTTATTAGCATCCATGTATTTCTTTTGAATATTTTTTAACCTTAAAAAATTATCAGTCATATTTTAATCCTTTAATTGGATTCAATTTTGATGATGAGATTGCAGGATATAAACTTGCTAAAAAAGTAATTAGTATAGAAAAAAAACAGATAATAAAAACTGACTTGTAATCTATTAATGATGGCATCTTGCTTAAAAAATAAATCTCAGGAGGAAATACCCTCACTTGAAAAACAAAGCTTACAAATTGTCTAATAGCTTCAATGTTATGAGCAAAAACTATACCTAGGATTACTCCAAAAAGTGTTCCGGTAATTCCAATAAATGTTCCCATAATAAAAAAATCTGATTATGAAAAGTCCATGCTTTTGCATGTCTTCTTAACGGAAGAGATGTTGATGCGCCTCGAAGGGCAGTAGCTCAACTGGCCAGAGTTCCGGTTAGGT
>JALRAW010000011.1 GCA_023257975.1 Candidatus Fonsibacter sp. | reverse complement strand
TGAAGCTCATGAAAGAGGATCTTTGTATTGGGATTCAACAAGGATAATGCAGAATATTCAAGATGTTCAGAACAGTAAAAAAATAGTTTCAAAACAAGAATCATTTGAAGTTTCATCTGGTGTTGACTCAGAGTTTGATGCTGAACAAGATATGAATTGTGAAATGGATGCAAATGATGATGAAAATCATGAAATATCCATGAAAACTTTTGAAAATCAAGTTCAAGATGATGATTTAGATGTGATTTTTGAAGAATTTGGGATTCAAGATGAGAATGATGGTTTGAACAACTTTCAACTTGGAGAAAATTTTTGTGGTAATTTGACAAGAAAGATGAAAGAACAGCATGTAATTCATGATCCGGTTTCCAGTGAAGACTCTGCATTAATTCAAAAAACCGCTAATTTCGGTGACAACTCTTATGATTTTGTGGAGTCATATGATCAACAACCTCTAAACAAGCACAGTACTGATGTGGTGAAAGTAATTCTTAACTTAAATCGAAGTGTGGAAAATCATGAACCACAGTGGGATGAATTAGAAAAATTAGAAGTTATGGATTTCAATAAATTCCCATTAGCCATGAAATCATGCATCAGTCACTACAAGCTAGATTTGAAACAAGCTGCAGCATTCAATGTTATTTGTTCCACTTTTATGCTTGCCCACCTTGAAGATCCTTCAATTAAAAAAACTTTGGAAATTTCAGAGTTAGATAAGGCCAAACAAGTATTATTAGACAAGGGGGGACTGGGGAGACTAGTCATGAATTTGACAGGATCTGGTGGTAGTGGGAAAAGCTTTGTTCTTGATGCAACAAAATCTTTTTGTAAACAATTTTGTAGAGCTATTGGAAAACCATTCAATGATTCTGTTTTTATAGTTACAGCTACAACAAACACAGCTGCTGCTCAATTAAAGGGTGATACCATTCACTCCATTGCTGGATTACGGAGAAAGCTATCAAATATTTTGAAAAACTGGTCATTAAATTGGGTTTGGTCAACAAAATTTTCATTAAGTAGTGTTCCGAACTTTTCGTTCTGAATTTTTACGGTGTGGGTTACTGTTGTCATATCAATTTTTTTACAAATATACTAAAAATTTCTAATCCAAAAAATTTTTTTCTCTATCTAAGTCCTTTTCTTTCAACTTTTGTTTTTTCTCATAGTTTTTGTTTCTACGAGCCAATGCTACCGACATCTTTATTCTACCTTTATCAGTTTGAAAAATTCTGTAGGGAACTATTGTAAGTCCTTTTATGAGGTCTCTTTCCAATTTTTTTAGTTGTTGTCTTTTTAAAAGGAGTTTTTTTTCCCTATTTGGCGCGTCTGATTTGTTAATAACAAAATTTTTTATGAATAGCTCTCCACTAACAAAATAACAATATCCATCTTGTAGCGTAAACTCTCTATTTCTAACATTTTTTACCTCTGAACCAATTAATACGACTCCAGCATCTAAAATTTCTAAAAATTCGTACTCAAATCGGTTTTTCTTGATTATGTGTTCAAAATTTTTCATAGAGTACAAATATACATTAAAAAAACAAACCCTAACATCTTTTCTTTCGAAAAAAATGTTAGGGTTAAAAGTTACCAATTATAAAGAAAGGGTTATTGGGCTTTGTCATGATAAATATACCATTATCTAAAAAAGTTTAGCTTTTTGATAAAATATTTACAATAAGTTTAGCCAATTTGTCATTTTGGTTCTGAAATGGTAGATTTTTTAAACTAAAGTATCCACACTCGGTATGTTCAAAACCATCTTTAGCACTTTTTAAATCAGGAAATATTTTTTCATCCACATTTAATAAAAATACATACATCAATCCTTTGGTATGTTTATTATCTTTCGTTGTTCTTCTTATGAATCCACAAAGTTTTATTTCTTCGTAAATCTCAACATTAGTTTCTTCATAAAATTCTCTTTTAGCACCTATTGTAGGATTCTCATCATTTAATAATTTTCCGGCAGGTATAGACCAAACTCCTGGTAAATCGCCATCATTACTTCTTTTACATAAGAGCACTTCATCATCGCACCTCACAATTACACCTGCATATCTTATTATATCTTCCATTATTCATTTAAGATTATATTTATGTTTATGGTTTTAAATATAAATAATCACAAGTTCAAAGTCAAAACCGTGTTTTCATCTAAAGATAAGATGAACGGTATGATGTTCAAAAAATTTGACAAAAATTTCAATGGTATGTTATTCCTTCAGGATGAAGGAGACCATTGTTTTTGGATGAAAAATTGTATAATAAATTTAGATATAATTTTTATCAACGGAGACCAAATTGTCAAAATATTTCATAATTGTGAACCTT
>JALRAW010000056.1 GCA_023257975.1 Candidatus Fonsibacter sp. | reverse complement strand
AAACTCTCATAATGAAGATCTATAAAGTCTGGAACGGAACTATAATAATATCGGTCAAATAAATTTCCTAGCGCTCCTCCTAAAATTATAGAAATAAATATGGATTCTAAGTAATTTGAAGAGGTTAACATCCAATAAATTAAAATTAAATTAATAGCAGTTATAATGATTGAAATAATTGAATAAAAAATATTAGGTTCAATTTGCAAAATTCCAAAACCAATTCCACTATTCCATACTAAAGAAAAATTAAGAAAAGAGTTCAAATAAATTTCGGATAAAGAATTATTTAAAAAATTTTTTAAAATTAAAATTTTTGAAATTCTATCTATTGTAAAAAGCGCAAGAACAAAAATAAATAAATATATCTTTTTTTTATTCGTCATATTAATTTTTTAAACCGCAAATATCTCTAAAACATGGTTTTTCTAAAATCTTCCAACAACGAGAGCATTTTTGTCCCTTAGCTTTCACTATCTTGACGGCTACTCCTTCAACATCTTTTAAAGAAAATAAATCATTTTGATTAATAAAAGATTCTGCTTTTGCTTCTGAGCATATAAAAATTTCACTAAGATCTTCTTGTTTTATAATATTTAGATACTCATCTTTTAAATAAACAATAACATTTGCTTCTAAACTGGAGCCAATAATCTTCTTATTTCTAATATCTTCTATAGCTGCATTAACAACTTGTTTTACTTTCTTAATGCCAATCCACTTATTTTTGATTTCATAATTATTCCAAATCAAAGGCATAACTGGAAAATCCTGCAGGTGAATACTCTTATATTTTTTATTTTTAATTACCTGATAAGCCTCTTCAGATGTAAAGGCTAAAATTGGAGAAAACCATCTTAATAAAAAATTAATAAGAACATTTAATACTTCTAAACAGTTATTTCTTCTTTGACTATTCTCACTATCGCAATAGAGAATATCTTTTTTTATATCAAAATAAAAAGCTGAAAGATCCAAAGTACAAAAATTTAAAAGCTCAACATATATTTTATGAAAATTATAGGACTTAATATAATCTCTAAATCTTAAATCAAAGTCATATACTTGCGTTAGGATATATTTCTCTAATGATGATAATTTTGAATATTCTATTTTAGAAAAATCATCGTTCAATAATTTGTCATTTAAATTTCCTAAAAGAAATCTAAGAGTATTTCGAATTTTTCGATACGACTCGGCATGTTGATTTAAAATTGCTTTATCAATCTTTAAATCTTCAGAATAATCTGAGGCAACAACCCATAATCTAAGTATATCAGCTCCAAAATTTTTAATAACTTCTTCTGGCATAACCACATTACCTAATGATTTCGACATTTTTTGTCCTTTGCCATCCACGACAAATCCGTGACACAAAATATTTTGAAATGGAGCAGTTCCTTTTGTTCCGCAAGATTCAAGTAAAGAGGAGTGAAACCAACCTCTATGTTGATCTGATCCTTCTAAATAAAGGTTTGCTGGCCAGGCAAGTTCTGGTCTTTTATCTAAAACATAACTATGCGTAGAGCCACTATCAAACCAAACTTCTACAATATCTTTAACCTGCTCGTAATCATCAGCGCTATAATGATTACCTAAAAAATCTTGTGGCTGTCTTGTAAACCAACAATCGCTACCCTCTTCTTCGAATATTTTTGCTATACCTTCTAATACTTTTTCGTCTGCCAAAGGTTTTCCAGTTTTTTTTGAAATAAATATTGGCAATGGTACCCCCCAAACTCTTTGTCGAGAAACACACCAATCTGGTCTTGTTTCTATCATTGATCTTAATCTATTTTGTCCAACAGCTGGATAAAATTTTGTATTGCCAATTGCAGCAATCGATTTTTTTCTCAGATCATTTGTTTCCATCGATATAAACCATTGAGGTGTAGCTCTATGAACTAGTGGCGCTTTAGATCTCCATGAATGTGGATAGCTATGTTTGAGTTTACCTTTTCCTAATAATCTCTTTAAATTAGTCAGCTCATTTATAATTAAATCATCAGCTTTAAAAATATGTATACCAGAGAATTTAATGATATTTTTTGTATAATGTCCTTTGTCATCAATTGTATCAAAAGCTTGAATATTATTATTCAAACATAAATAATAATCATCAGGTCCGTGACTTGGTGCACAATGAACAATTCCTGTTCCCTGTTCTAAATTAACAAAATTAGCATCAAGCATAGGAACATCAAAAGTATAACCAATATCTTTCAAAGGATGATTGCAAATAATATTTTTTAATTCCGAACCTGAAAAACTTTCAATAATTTCATGTTTTGTAATTGCACAATCTGCTAAAACTTTTTCTATTAATTTTTCTGCAATAATAATTTTTTCATTATTATTTATTTTAACAATAGAATAATTAATTTTATTATTAAAAGCTAAGGCTCTATTACAAGGAATAGTCCAAGGAGTTGTTGTCCAAATAACAACGTTACAATTTAAAAATTTTTCAGGACCAGACTTAATTAAAAACTTTGAATAAATTGTATTAGAAGTATGATCATAATATTCAACCTCTGCATCAGCTAAAGCTGTCGCTTCAACAACAGACCATAAAACTGGTTTGAAGCCTCTATATAATCCTCCATTAATTATAAATTTACTAATTTCTCTTGTTATTTGAGCTTCTGAAGACTTGCTCATAGTCGTATAATAATTCTTCCAATCTCCATTTACTCCTAATCTATTAAATTCTTTCTTTTGAATCTCGATCCAACTTGTTGCAAATTCTCTACATTCTTTTCTAAACTCATTAACTGGAACGGTGTCCTTATTTTTTCCTTTTTTTTTATATTCCTCCTCTACTTTCCATTCTATTGGTAATCCATGGCAATCCCATCCTGGTACGTAAGGGGCATCCTTACCTGACATTTGATTAAATCTTACTACGATATCTTTTAAAATTTTATTTAATGCCGTCCCAATATGGATGTGCCCGTTTGCATAAGGGGGTCCGTCATGTAGAATAAATTTTTCTCGACCCTTGGTCTTAGATCTTAACTCTTGATAGAGGTTAATTTGTTCCCAAAATTCAAGTATTTCAGGTTCTTTTGTAGGCAAATTTGCCTTCATAGGAAAAGAAGTTTCGGGAAGATTTATTTTAATCTCTGACATTATTTTTTGTTTAAACTAATTTTGGCAACTTTAATATCTTTCTTAATCTGTTTAACCAGCATTGAGCTATTTTTAAATTTTTTCTCTTTTCTAATAAAATCAATAAATAACACTTTGATATTTTTATTATAAAAATTATGGTTTTTTTTAAAAACGTTAACTTCCAGAATAGGACTAGAACTTCCGAATGTTGGTCTTACACCAAAATTAGCTATTCCTTTATAGGTCTTTTTATTAAAAATAATTTTAACAGAATAAACACCGAACAATGGGTTAATCTGATTAGAAATTTTAATATTTGCTGTTGGAAAACCTATGCGTCTTCCAAATTTTCTTCCCTGTACAACTCTGCCAGAAATTGACCATGGTCTTCCCATAATTTTATGAGCTAAATTAACTTTTCCAGCTTGTATTAAACTTCTAATTTTTGATGAAGAAATCTTATAATTATTAAATTTTTTAAAATTAATTATAAATATTTTAAAATTATTATTTTTCGATAATGTTTTTAAAAAAAAAATATTACCTTTTCTTTTAAAACCAAATTTAAAATCTTTGCCAATAAAAATACTATGGACGGCTAATTTTTTTAAAAGAATTATTTTAACAAAATCTATATGACTTATTTTAGAAAAATTAAGATTAAAATTTTGTTTAATAAAAAAATCTGCTCGAAACTTTTTTACGATTTCTATCTTATCATTTATGTTTAAAATTTTATTATCATTTTTATTAAAAAAATCTTTAGGTAAAGGATCAAAAGTAAATATGCCAAATTTTTTATTTATTTTACGTGAAAAAATATAAGCTTTCCTTAAAAGTTCTTGATGTCCTAAATGTACTCCATCAAAATTTCCTATTGCTAAAACGGAATTAAGGAATTTTTTATCAACAGCGTTAATATTATTATAAATTTTCATTTACCAAATCAATTCTTTCTGAAAATAATTAATCTTAAAATCTTTATTTTTTTGAATTACAAATTTAGCTAAATTTATTTTTTTTTTATTCCATTCCGATTTATGAATGCCGCCTGCTATAAATAAATTTTTAACTTTAAAATTATTTGATCCTAAAATATCAGTATTTAAATTATCTCCAATAACGAGAATTTTTTTTTTATTTATATTTTTTCTATATTTTTTTTTTATTAAATCATAAATATATTTATAAAAATATTTATAAGGTTTTCCGAAATACTTAACTTTACCACCCATTTTTTCATATAATTTTGCAATAGACCCTGCGCAATATTCAGTTCGATTACCTCTATGAACGATTAAATCTGGATTAGCACAAATCATTTTTAGATTTTTTTTTTTTATTTTTTTAAGAGTAGGAATATATTTGCTAAGATTATCTTTGTTATTATTTACACCGGTACAAACAACAAAATCTGCATTATTTATCGAAGATTTTTTTAGACCTAAGTCCATAAATAAACTTTTATCCCTCTTTGGTCCCAAATGATAAAAAGATTTATTTTTACTTAAAACTTTTAAATAATGACGAGTTGAATCCCCAGAGGTAATTAATAAATTATATAATTTTCTTTTAAATTTTATTTTATTTAAAAATTTTTGAACACTATTACTAGGTCTCGGGGCATTTGAAATTAATATAATTTTCTTGTTTTTTTTTATGTTTTTTAAGACCTTTAAAGCCTCAGAATAACATTCAATACCGTTATGAACTACGCCCCAGAGATCAACAAAAAATATATCAAATTTTGAATAAATTTTATTTAGCCCGCTCAAAAAAACAGGATTATTCATAAATTTATAATTATTGCGTAGAACTAATTGTCTTCTTTAATTTTTCTACGATTAAATCTATTTCTTGTTTTTGAATAATCAAAGGAGGAGATAAAGCGATAATATCTCCTGTTACTCTCACAAATAATTTTTGATCTTTAAAAGCTTCACATAGAACGTTGTATGCTCTTCTTGAAGGTTTGTCCGAGATTGGTTCTAACTCTACAGCTCCTATTAATCCAAGATTTCTTATATCTATAATATGTTTTGTACCTTTTAACGAATGCAAAGCATCTTCCCAATATTCTGCAATTTCTGAAACTCTGACCAATAAATTTTCTTTTTTATAAACATCAAGAGTAGCAATTGCTGCTGCACAAGCTAATGGATGCGCTGAATAAGTATATCCATGAAAAAAATCAATAATTTTGGGATCTCCTTGCATAAATGTTTTATAAATTTTATCAGAAACAAAAGTTGCAGCCATTGGTACGGTTCCGCTGGTCAATCCTTTTGCTATTGTCATTAAATCAGGTTCGATATTAAAAAAATCTGCAGCAAATGGTTTTCCTAATCTTCCAAAGCCAGTGATCACTTCATCAAATATTAAAATTATATCGTTAT
>JALRAW010000016.1 GCA_023257975.1 Candidatus Fonsibacter sp. | reverse complement strand
GTCAATATCGACCAGCTTATGGTTCTTAGAGATGCAATGCAAAGAGCTAAAGAGCGCGGCGCACTTATGAAAGAATATGCCGATGCTCACGGTGGTTCTTTATATGGATATTTGGAATATGAACGAGATAATTTAAATCATGCTCCAATATTCGACCAAAATACTTATAAAAAGTATGACGTTGACCCAAGAGAGTCTACTTATAAAGCTCCAGGTAGCTCTTCATCCCCAGATGTTGATGCGTTAGAAGCCGAAATGCGAAGGAGAGGGCTAAAATAATGGACGATCTTTCGCAAATGTCAGATGAGGATCTACAGCGTCTTTATTCTGAGAAAAAACAACAGCAGGCCGAACCCCCACGGGCTGCTAATGATTTTTCGCATCTTTCTGATGATGAATTAAAGAAGCTTTATTATTCTACAAGGCAATCAAAAGAAAGCTTCATGCACTCAAAATTAAATCGATTTTTTGTGTGTAGATTGACCCATGTGCGAATCTATGAATGACTAAGAAAGATCATTCATATTTTAAATAAAGAAAAATCTATTCCTTTTCTTTTATCAAATCTTGAAACAGTTATGATTTTCACATCAGTGTTTCCAAATATATCTTTAGCTCGCTGATCTGACTCAGAGCCGATAGTTTGAGGCTCGTTAATGCCAGGATTTATCACATGTATGCTTGAATTTTTGCAACCTTTTTCAGTTGCTAATTTTTTTGTAAATTCTGAATTTGCAATAATGTACTTAGCCTTAGTTAAGGAGCTAATAGATCTTTTATTTACAAAACTTCCAAGTGGATGATTAATTTCTTTTCCATGGATAAGACATAATATACTAATTTTATCTGATATATTTTCAGTGATTAATTCAATGCTTTTCCAATGATCAGCAATGATAGCTTTAATTGGATTATTTTTTATAATTTCTTTAAGAAGATTAAATTTTCTATATTTTTTTAATATTTTAAGACCCCCCATTCTATTAGTTTCAAAATTATTTTTTTTATCGTACTCTTCATCACCCGCGAATGAGTTTGCCAAAACTTTAATTGGATGAAGATTGTTTAGATGAATTGCTAGACCACCAATTAAACTTTGCATTCCACCAATTTCAGGTGGATAGCTTCTTGTTGTGATAATTATCATTTAATTATCTTTTCCATTTTATATTGCAGCCCATACTTGGAAATTGTTGCTTTGGTCCATTTGAAGTTTTTGCTATTAATTCCATTGCATTTAAAAGATCATTCTTTCTTTCTAATGTTGGTTTAAGATTTCTCATTTCTCTAATTCTACCGCGATATTGTAGTTCATTATTTTTGTTATAACCAAAAAAATCAGGAGTACATACCGCTCCGTAATTTTGAGCAATTTCTTGGGTTTCGTCATATAAATATGGAAATTTAAAATTATTTATTTTTGAAAATTTTTTCATATTTTCAAAACTATCCTCTGGATAATTATTTACATCATTTGACATTATTGCGACTGAATTAATTCCAAGTTTTGATATTTTGTTAGTCACATCTACTAATTCTTCAATTATAGCTTTTACATAAGGACAGTGGTTACATATAAACATAATTAAGATCCCATTTAGACCTTTAACATCTTTAAGTGAAATAAATGTGCCTTCAGTAGATTTTAATTTAAATTCTTTTATTTTTTCTCCAAAATTGCATACGGGTGTTTCTGTAAGAGACATAATTTTATTTTACTATTTGGAATATTTGTTATGAATATAACATGATTTTTGAACTGGGTAATAAAAGATTAAAAAGTGAAGACAAATATTGGATTTCACCAACCGCAAATGTAATTGGTGATGTTACTTTGAAAAAAGATTCTAGTGTTTGGTTTAATGCTGTTATTAGAGGAGATATTGAAAATATTACCGTAGGTGAGGGTAGTAATATTCAGGATAATTGTGTTCTTCATACTGATAAAGGTTACCCTTTAAAAATTGGTAAGATGGTAACAGTTGGTCACTTAGTAATGTTACATGGATGTACTATTATGGATAATAGTTTGATTGGTATTGGTTCAACAATTTTAAATAACAGTATCATTGGTAATAACTGTATTATTGGAGCTAATAGTTTAATTACCGAAGGAAAAATAATTCCCGATAATTCATTAGTTATGGGAAGTCCTGGAAAAGTAATCAGACAAGTCACTGAAGAAGAAAAAAAAGCAATTACTGAAAATGCTCAGCATTATATAGACAATTGGAAGAGATACGTAAAAGATTTAAAAAAAACTTAAGGAACTAGCCAACTACTTTTGTTCTCATCAAGTAAAAATTTGGCACGTCGATGACCTTGTGAGGCTAAATATAGCCATTCAAAACTTTCTGCTACCGCTTGGAGGTAGAGTAAGTTGTCGGGTTCATAATCTTTAAATACTTCGAAAAAAAGCTGTGCACTCGATTGCAGATGTTTGCTTTTTAGCGTCTTTTGGGGGTATCCTTGAAAAACCAATCCG
>JALRAW010000033.1 GCA_023257975.1 Candidatus Fonsibacter sp. | reverse complement strand
GTCGAGGCATGTCCGTGTATACCTGAGTCGACGAAGGCAGAATACAAGAGATGGGTTCAATCGGATGACGATCCTCGAAAGAAATCCCATCAGTATCTGAAAGCATATTACGCAGAAGCTGCAAGTGAGATAGGGCTGATTGATGATACTACCAAGAGAGGTTTGGCGTTTGGAGGACCACCCAACACTACCGGCAAACCATCCGAACGGCTTCGGCTACTCATCCAAGCATCCGAACACCCTGATACACCATCATCTGTCTGGAAGACTGAAGGCAAGGATCAGGCCATCCAAATGAAGAAATTCGAGCATATCGCAAGTGCTGGAACGCGGAATGTCTTACTGGATGCAAGAAGAAATCCAACTGAATTTGTATATCCCCACGATTACCCGACCGTACCCGATTTTGACTTTCTGCTCCTTCATCAACTTTGTCCTATCAGGCCGAATTCATCAGTGCTACGGAAGAAAGGACTCACGGAGATTGACGTATCAGCCCTATCCGGTCTATGCTGCAAACACTGTGCTCGTGCCAATGCCATTTCTGGAAACAACGTTCTTCACAAGGGTGTCTACTTCCCAACGAGTGTTTCCGCCATGATTGATTCCAGTTTTTCACAAACGCTATTAAACCATATCATGAACTGCAGTCATGTTCCGCATGATATCAAGAGCTCATTAGATGAGCTAAAAGGTCTTGCATTTCTCCAAATCTTTGGCCGCCAAATTGAGCTTTTCCACCAAGTGGTTGCTGTGTAACTAAACTGTAAGGGCCAGTAGAACGAGCATGAATTTTATCATCAACCATGTGGGCTAATTTTAACATATAAATAATTCCAACTGTAACTTGACGATCAATTTTTTCACCTGTTCTTCCATCATATAAATCGGTCTGTCCAGTTTCAGGCAATCCACAAAATTTTAACATATCAGTAACATCATTTACGCTAGCTCCATCAAAAACTGGAGTTGCTATAGGAACACCGCTTGATAAATTGTAACTTAACTCACTAAGTTCTAAATCAGATAAATTTTTAATCTCATCTCCCACTTCTCCTTTATAAATTTTTCCTAAATAATTTTTTAATTCTTCTTTTTTTGAAGAATTTCTTTGAACGCCTTCAATTAATTTTTTAATTTTTTCTCCCATTTCAGAACAAGCCCATCCTAAATGTGTCTCTAAAATTTGACCAACGTTCATACGACTTGGAACGCCTAATGGATTTAAAACAATATCAACTGGTCTTCCATCATTCATGTATGGCATATCTTCAACTGGAACAATTCGACTAATAACTCCTTTATTACCATGTCTTCCTGCCATTTTATCTCCCGCTTGAAGTTTTCTCTTCATAGCAACAAAAACTTTTACCATTTTCATAACACCTGGTAATAAATCATCACCTTTTTGAATTTTGTCCACCTGGTCTTCAAATCTAGTTTGAATATCTTTTTTTGCTTTAACAAATTGTTCTTTTAAAATTGCTAAATTTGATTGAATTTTTTTATCCTCAATTAGTAATTTAAATAATTCATTCGCTGATAATTCAGATAAATTATCTTCTGATAAAATAGTCCCTTTTTTTAATGATTTAAAATCCTCATCAAGTTTAGCAGAAACTAAAGTACTTTTTACTCTAGCCTTAATGTTAGATTCTAATATTTCTTCTTCAGCATTTTTATCGTTTTGTACTGACTCGATTTCAGCTCTTTCAATAGAAATTGCTCTTTCGTCTTTTTCAATTCCATGTCTATTAAATACTCTAACTTCAACCACAACCCCATTTGTTCCTGAAGGCATTTTTAAAGATGTATCTCTTACATCGATTGCTTTTTCTCCGAAAATTGCTCTTAATAACTTTTCTTCAGCATTAACTGGGGAGTCTCCTTTTGGAGTAACTTTTCCAACTAATATATCGCCAGGTTTAACTTCTGCTCCAACATAAACAACGCCAGATTCATCTAAATTAATTAGATTTTCCTCAGCAGTGTTTGGAATATCTCTTGTAATTTCTTCAGGCCCAAGTTTTGTATCTCTAGCCATAACGCTATATTCTTCAATATGAATTGAAGTAAAAACATCATCTGTGACGCATCTCTCAGAAATAAGTATCGAGTCCTCAAAGTTGTAACCACGCCATGGCATAAATGCTACCATTACGTTTTTACCTAATGCTAATTCACCAAATTGAGTAGAAGGACCATCTGCAATAACATCGCCTTTTCTAATTTTATCGCCTACTTTAACTAGTGGTCTTTGATTAATACATGTGTTCTGATTGGATCTTTGAAATTTGCTTAAATTATAAATATCAACACCAGATTTTGTAAGATCTTTTTCACTAGTTACTTTGACAACAATTCTTTTCCCATCAATTTTATCTACAATTCCATCTCTTTTAGCAACTAATGTTGCTCCTGAATCTACAGCAACATCTTTTTCTATTCCTGTTCCAACTAAAGGAGATTCGTTTTTAATTAGAGGAACTGCTTGTCTCATCATATTCGATCCCATTAAAGCTCTATTAGCGTCATCATTTTCTAAGAATGGAATTAAAGCTGCAGCAACTGACACAACTTGTTTTGGCGAAACATCCATAAAATCAACGTTCTCAGGTTTTGCTAATTCAAATCCCAAGGATTTTCTGCAAGAAACTAAATCATCAACAAAAGTATTATCTTTGTTTAATGGAGAGTTAGCTTGAGCAATTGTATATTTTCCTTCTTCCATTGCAGATAAATAATGAATTTCTTTTGTAACTTTTCCATTAACAACTTTTCTATACGGACTTTCAATGAAACCATATTTGTTAATTCTTGAATAAGTTGCTAAACTATTAATTAATCCAATATTTGGACCTTCTGGCGTTTCGATAGGACATATTCTTCCATAATGAGTAGGATGAACATCTCGAACTTCAAATCCTGCTCTCTCTCTATTTAATCCTCCAGGTCCAAGAGCTGATACTCTTCTTTTATGAGTAATCTCAGCAAGTGGATTAGTTTGATCCATGAACTGAGATAATGGAGAAGTGCCAAAAAACTCTTTAAGACAAGCTGCAATTGGTTTTGCATTAATTAAATCTTGTGGCATTACAGAATCAATTTCAACAGATGCCATTTTTTCTTTAATAGCTCTCTCCATTCTTATTAATCCAATTCTAAATTGATTTTCTACAAGTTCACCAACAGATCTAAGTCTACGATTTCCAAGATGGTCAATATCATCTACTTCACCTTTTCCATCCTTAAGGTCTAACATATGTTTAACAATAGTAACGATGTCTTCCTTTCTAAGAACTGTCAATTTTGGATCACAATCAATGTCCATTCTTGCATTCATCTTAACTCGACCTGTTTCTGAAAGGTCATATCTTGTGTGATTAAAGAATAAGTTTCCAAATAAATTTTTAGCTGTATCTATTGTAGGTGGCTCTCCTGGTCTTAAAACACGATAGATATCCATACTAGCCTCATCTTGATTAAGATTTTTATCAATAGCTAGGGTATTTCTTAAAAAAGGGCCTCTATTTACGCCATCAATATCCAGTAAATAAATTGTTTTTGTTTTAAGATCTGTAAGTTTAGTTATTAAATCATTAGAAATTTCATCTCCAGACTCGGCAATTACTTCTCCTGTTTTTTCGTTAATAATATCGTTTGCTAAATACTTACCAAATAAATCAGGAGTCTTAACTAAATAACTATTAAGTCCTTCTTTCTTTAATTTTAATGCCATGGGATACAAAACTTTTGTATCTTTTTTAATAACAACTTTTTTGGTTTCAGCGTTAATTAAATCATTTTTTAACTTATAATTTCTAAAATTTTCCGGTGTAAACTTTGTTTTCCATTCATCATCTGAGGTTAAGTCGTATCTAATATTTTCATAAAAAAGACTCAAAATATCATCTCGGTTGTAACCAAGAGCCATTAATAAAGTCGTTACTGGTAACTTTCTTTTTCTATCAATTCTAAAATTTAAAATATCTTTTGTATTTATATTTCCATTCTTATCAAAACAACTATTGATTTTTTCATTATTTTTTGTATACGAGTCTGGATTAAATCTTAAAAATACAATAGGTCTAGAACCTAAATCTTGAAAAATTTCCATCATTCTTTTTTCTTCACAAGATGTATTTTTGTGTTGAAATTCATCACATTCAATAATTATTGTATGAGTATATCTCTCTATACGTATATCTGGACGTTTAGAAGAACATCCATTGTAAATTTTTTTATCAAATGCAACAATGTCATCTAGATCAAAAAAATCTTCAAGTTCTTGTCGCACTAGATATTCTTTTATTTTGTATTTACGTTTAATATTTGCATCTGGGTTTA
>JALRAW010000190.1 GCA_023257975.1 Candidatus Fonsibacter sp. | reverse complement strand
TTGAATCGCACCTTGATGATGCTGGATCATTCCATTCAAAAAAAGTTTTTCAAAATCTTTGCCAGAACTTTTTGACAAAGTAATCGTCATTTAATGCTATTTTTTCTAGTTCAATAGCTACTTTTAATAACTCATCATCTTTTTTGCCCATAACCTCTAGAACTTCATGACATGCTTTTTGCATCACTTTAGCTCGTGGGTCATAATTTTTATATACTCTATGACCAAATCCCATTAAACGAAAGTTATCATTAGGATCTTTTGCTCTTTTTATGAATTCTGGAATATTTTTTACCGTACCAATTTTTTTTAACATATTTAAAGCAGCTTCATTTGCGCCCCCATGCAGAGGACCCCAAAGAGCTGAAAAACCGGATGCTATGGAAGCAAAAGGGTTAACCCCTGAAGAAGCTGATAGTCTTACTGTTGAGGTAGATGCATTTTGTTCATGATCCGCATGAAGAATGAATATTTTTTCTAATGCACTAGCAATTATTTTATTAACTTTGTATTTTTGAGTGGGAACAGAAAAACACATTTTTAAGAAATTTTCGCAGTAATCTAATTCATTGTCAGGATACACAAATGGTTGACCTATTGAGTATTTGTAAGCCATTGCAGCCAAAGTTGGAACTTTTGCAATCATTCTTCTTGATGATATTTCTCTTTCTTTAGCATCATTAACATTTGCGGAGTCAGCATAAAATGCAGATAAAGCACCTACAACACCTAACATCATAGCCATAGGGTGACCGCCACGTCTGAAACCATTATAAAAAGATCTTATTTGTTCATGAACCATTGTGTGGTTTTTTATTGCCCCAGCAAATTCATTAAATTGATTTTTGTTTGGTAGATCACCTTTTATTAATAGATAGGCAACTTCTAAAAATGAACTTTTTTCAGATAATTTTTCAATTTCATATCCTCTATATAAAAGAGTACCTTTATCTCCATCAATATAACAAATATTTGATTGGCAACTTGCAGTGGAAGAAAAGCCGGGATCAAAAGTAAAATGACCAGTATTTTTGTAAAGATCGCGAACGTCTATTACAGATGGACCAATTGATCCTTTTTTAACAGGAAGTTCAAATTTTTTTCCATCAATTTCTAAAAAACATTTGTCAGACATAAAAATTAGTTATCAGTTTTTAATATTTTTGTCTATTTTTGAAAAGAATAGTTCTAGTCGATTTATAAATTCATCAAAACTTAGAGAATTAGCTATATCATATATTGCAGGGCCATATTCAGAACCTGTTAATATAATTCTTAAAGGCTGACCAATATCTTTAAAATTAACTTTTTCAGTTTCTATAATTTTATCAAATATATTTTTTAAATAATCTTTATCAATTTTTTTTTCTTTTTTTATAAGAAAATATATATTTTTTATAATTGTAAATTTTGATTTATCTATTTTTTTAATTTCATCATCTTTTAATTCGTAAGAAAATATATATTTTGAGTTATTATATATATCCTCTAAAGATTTTGATTTATTTTTTAAAAATGATAAATTTATTTTAATAGTATCATAAAATTGTTTAGGAATTTCTTTTTTATATAATTTTGAATAATTTTCAGGCTTGGTGATGATCAACTGTTGGCAAAGTTCACCACGTTCCAAGTACTTGACTTCAAAATGTGTACGTGCAGAGTCTGTTGCTATTTTTTGCTTTTCATAAGGCAACTTCCACAATTGAATCAGTTGCTGTTCAGCTTCTTCAATATACTCTTCAATATTACTCGCTAAAGTAA
>JALRAW010000173.1 GCA_023257975.1 Candidatus Fonsibacter sp. | reverse complement strand
TAACCGACGCGGGGTGGAGCAGCTCGGTAGCTCGCTGGGCTCATAACCCAGAGGTCGTAGGTTCAAATCCTGCCCCCGCTACTTAAGAAAAAAGGCGCTTAGAAAACTAGGCGTCTTTTTTATTTTTCGGGTCAGACATGCGGCCCGCATGGCCAATTGCAGATGGATCGCGCTTGGACTTGATCAAGCTGGCTACTGTGGAGATCAGGAGAATCGCGCCTATCACGGAGAGAGAAAGATTGGTTGAGATCTTTGGAACGCTTTCCCACTCTTCATGGCGACAGATATTAAAAAAATTCGTAACATCGCAATTATTGCACACGTCGATCACGGAAAGACAACTCTCTTAGATAAATTATTAAGAGACTCTGGAACATTGAAAGCTTCTGAAATGTCACAAGAACGTGTTATGGATTCAAATGAAATTGAAAAGGAAAGAGGTATTACAATCCTTGCAAAAAATACTTCCTTAACTTGGAATGGTTTTCAAATAAATATCATTGATACGCCTGGTCACGCTGATTTTGGTGGTGAAGTAGAACGGGGCCTTTCTATGGTGGATTCAGTTTTGTTACTTGTTGATGCGGTGGATGGACCGATGCCACAAACCAGATTTGTAACATCTAAAGCTTTAAAACTTGGACTTCGTCCAATTGTAGTAATTAATAAAGTAGACAGAGATGGAGCAAGACCTGATTGGGCTTTAGATCAAACATTTGATTTATTTGATAAGTTAGGAGCTACATCTGAGCAGTTAGATTTTCCAATTGTGTACACATCAGCAATTCAAGGGTGGGCAGCAAAAGAGCCAAAAAAAGCTGAACAAAATATGAGTGTTTTATTTCAATGTATTGTTGATAACGTTCCACATCCAAAAGTTGATCTTGAAGGACCTTTTAGAATGCAAGTTAGTGCTTTGGATTATTCAAGCTATGTAGGTGTTATTGGAGTTGGTAGAATTCTAAGAGGAACTGTTAAATTGAATGACAATGTTTCAATTATTAATAAAGAGGGAAAAATAAAAAATGGAAAAATTTTACAAATTTTAGGATTTCTAGGTTTAGCAAGGGTTGAAAAACAAGAAGCATCTGCTGGAGAAATAATAATGTTCTCTGGCATTGATGGGGTTAAAATTTCAGATACAGTTTGTGATCCAAAACAAGTTGAAGCGTTACCACCACTTATTGTTGATGAGCCAACAATTAGTATGACTTTCCAAGTAAATACATCTCCATTTGCAGGTAAAGAAGGTAAGTATGTAACCACAAGAAATATTAAAGATAGATTAGATAAAGAACTTATTCATAACGTTGCACTTCGAGTTTCTGAAACCGAAAGTCCTGACAAATATCGAGTTTCAGGCAGAGGAGAACTTCATTTATCAATTTTAATTGAGAATATGAGAAGAGAGGGCTATGAACTTGCAATTTCCCGACCCGAAGTAATAATTAAAAAAGTAGATGGTCAAGATCAAGAACCCTTTGAAGCTTTAACTATTGATATTGAGGAACAACATCAAGGTAAAATTATGGAAAAACTTGGTGAAAGAAAAGGGGATTTAAAAAATATGGTCTCTGACAGCAGAGGTAGAGTTCGATTGGATTATATTATTCCAACAAGAGGTTTAATTGGTTTTCGTTCAGATTTTTTATCAACCACTTCAGGAACAGGACTTATGTACCATTCCTTTGATCATTATGGCCCTAAAATAAATCAAGCGTTAGGGGAGAGAAATAATGGAGTTTTGATATCAAAAGATCAAGGTAAAGCTGTAAATTATGCAATCTTTCACCTTCAAGATCGTGGTCGTTTTTTTATATCTCATGGTGATGAAGTTTATGGAGGTCAGGTGATCGGAATACATAATCGAGATAATGATTTAGTAGTTAATCCCTTAATTGGAAAAAAAGTATCTAACGTAAGATCTGTTACTGCTGATGAAGCATTGGTTATTGTTCCTCCTATTAAAACAACTTTAGAATATTCACTTCAATTTATTAATGATGATGAACTTGTTGAAGTAACTCCAAAGTCAATTCGTATAAGAAAAAAGTTCTTACTTGAACACGAACGTAAAAGAGCACAAAAGTCATAAGAATTAATGATTTCTGTAATTAAGTATAAAGATTTAGGCGGAGCTGACCATGGATGGTTAAAGGCAAAACATCATTTTAGTTTTGCATCATATTATGACCCTAAACGAATGGGTTTTGGCTCAATTCGAGTAATTAATGACGATATTATTAAGGCTAAAAAAGGCTTTGATCCTCATCAACATAACGATATGGAAATTATTACTTATGTTAGATCTGGCGCAATAACTCATACAGATAATCAAGGCAATAAAGGTAGAACAGTAGCTGGAGATATTCAAGTTATGAGCGCAGGCACAGGCGTTATTCATTCAGAATATAATTTAGAGGATCAAGAAACAAATATTTATCAAATTTGGATTATTCCAAATAAAACTAGCGTTAAACCAAGATGGGAAGCAAAAGAATTTCCAAAAGATCCTATTAAAAATAATCTTAATCTTCTTATTTCTGGATTTGGAAAAAATTATAAAGATGGAACATTAGGAATTTATCAAGACGCTTATATTTCTGGTGGGAAAATAAATAAAGGTACCGAAGTTAATTATAATATTAAACATCAGGTATATTTATTATGTTCGTATGGAAAAATTCTTATAAATGATAAAATTTTGGAAAAGGGGGATGGTGCTGAAATTTCAAATATTAAAGAATTTAAAATAAAAGCAAATGATAATTCTGAAGTATTAGTAATTGATGCTCCAAAATAAAAAATTAAGCAACTTTAAGAAATATAACGCCAAGAATTATTAAAGATACTCCAATCCATCTTAAGAGAATTGATGGATCATTAAAAAATAAAACGCCAATAATAAAAGTTCCAGCAGCACCAATTCCAGTCCAAACAGCATAGGCTGTTCCAATCGATATCCCTTTTAAAGACAACCACAATAATACTCCACTGATTCCCATAGAGATTATGGAAATGATTGGTCCAAATATTTTAAAAGAAGGAATAGAAGCTAATTTAAGGCCTAAAGGCCAGCCTATCTCAAAAAAACCTGCGGCTATAAGATAAATCCAATGAATTGAATTCACTTAAAATTTAATTTTTAATTAAGCTGCTTTTTTCTTTGCTGCAGTTTTAGCTTTTTGTACTTTTCCTCCAGCCGCTATACACTCATCCATAGTTTTGTATGGAGTAAAATCTTTTAATTTTTTATAAGATTTTGAGTCTGCACTGTAACAAATTCCAGATTTGGCTGATTTTTTAATTTCAGCATTCTGAGCAAAAGTTAAGTTTTGGCTGAACAGCATTACTGTAAGCATGATTATAATTTTTTTCATAAGCGTGGTTATTAATGATATTCAAATGATTATTCAACTTTTTTCCTGATAGTTAAACTTGTAATATAGAATTAATGGCTTAAATATTTGCCATTAAGTAAGGAGAGGTGGCCGAGATGGCTGAAGGCGGCGGTTTGCTAAACCGTTATACGATTGAAAAGTCGTATCGAGGGTTCGAATCCCTCTCTCTCCGCCAAAGATATGAATGATAATCTTAGTATAAGTGAAATACTTTCAAAATCTTTTTCTTATGTATTTAAAGATATTAAAAAAATATTTAGAGAAAGTTTTTTTACAGTTTTATTTCTTACAATAATTTTTAACAGTTTATATTTTTTAGTTTTAAAAAATATCGCAACTAAATTTACATTTTTTATTATTTTTGCTCTTATGGGGTTAGTTATTAGTACAATCGCGTACAAAGTGCACAGAGATATTTTACTAAATCAAACTGTATTTAATCCTTTAATTAAAATGTTTGATTTAACTAATATTAGATATTTATTTTATAGTACTTTAATTTCTTCTTTTGCATTGAGTCCTGTTTTTATAAAATATTATTTAGACCGTAATGATATAAGTACTTTGTTTGGGGCTGACAGTAGATACGTAATATTATTACTAATTCCAACTATTTACTTAGCTTTTAAATTAATTTTAATTTTACCAAAAGTGTCTATAAATAAACGTATTAGTATTTTCTCTGGAAAAGAATTTAATAACTTTTCTGGAAAATTATTTTTAATATTTTTAATAATTACTTTAGCATTTATTTTACCTACTTATTTGATATTTACTTTTCAGGTTTATTTTTTAGAAAATTCTCAAGAGTTTTATAAATTTTTAAAACCTTTTTTTGATTTTGTATCTTTTTTTGTTTCTTATTTAAATTATGCAGCAGTTTTTGCAGCATTATCTTATGCTTATGAAGTAACTAAAAAATAGTTATCGATATAAAATTTTTTCAATTTTATTGGTAGCATTGTTTGGGTCATTTAAATATTCATAGACGTTAATATTTTCACTAACCCTTTGCACGTAATTTCTTGTTTCTTGGAATGGTATCAGTTCAATAAAATCAATTGCATCAATTTGTTTTCGTCTTGGATCTCCGTAAGCTTTAATCCATTTTTCAACTCGATGTGGACCAGCGTTGTAAGCTGCAAAGGCTAGATAATGGGACCCAAAAAGATCATCAAGATCCGAAATATAATATGAGCCGAGAGCTAAATTATAATCTTTATCTCTAGTTAATTTTTCTCTTGAAAAATCAATATTTGTTACCTTACTTAACAATCTCGCTGTTGCAGGCATAATTTGCATTAAGCCTTTTGCTCCAACTTTGGAGTTTGCAGATAAATCAAATTCACTTTCTTGTCTTATTAAAGCCAATATAACTGAACTATCTAAAATTTTTTGACCTTTTACCTGTTTTGGAACTTCTATTTTAGGATAGCTTATTTCTAAAAAATTTAAATTTTTGTAAGAAGCATTTTTTGCAATTTGTATAGCGAAATCTAATCTTTCAATTTCTTGCGCCAACATTCCTGCCATTGAAATTTCTTCAGAAGTTCTATTCTGTTCAGCATCACCGAGATGTCGCAATATATCTTTTGTATACCTACTTCTATTTAACTCCTTTAATATAATAACAGACTTTGCTTGAGGGTTATTTTTTTTAAATTCTTCGTATTTCTCTTCATTAAATTTAAAATTATTATTTATTGAAAATCTTTTTTCATCTAGTTCTTTATGAGAAAGTTGACCATAAAATGTTGTTCCATATTGCGAAGATTGTGATTGACTGCGCGATGTGCGGCATTTTTACTTACCATTGGATACGCAGTTTAGGTAATCAAAAACGACAAAACTCAGAAAATGAGTACTCTAAAAGCTCTAACTTAGTCGAAATAGTTTTTTGTATAGTTCCTACGAATCCTGATTTTTTCACTCACACAACTCCCCATCCCCCCCTCCACCGTAACTTCTTTTCTTTTCCGTCGCACATCCCTCCCCTTTCAACCCTCCT
>JALRAW010000151.1 GCA_023257975.1 Candidatus Fonsibacter sp. | reverse complement strand
GTTTATTTAAACTCATTTTTAGTATTCAATTTTAAATTTTAAAATCATTTTTTATTTAAACATTAAATTCAATTTAAATAATAATTTATGAAACTATTTCTATTATTCTTATTTTCTCTAATTTGTAATTCTTATGCTTTTGCTCCTAATTATATTGAATTAAATACTAAATTTAATGGAATTTCTTTAAATAAAGGTATTAGACATTTACATATGCCTGAACATATTAAACATACTCATCTAATTGGTGCTCCTTTATTTGATATTCATTCTGTTTCTCATCCAATTTATTATAATAATATTACTAATATTTATTTTACTTGTTCTGTTATGAATTTACATAAAATGTTTGTAAAAATGCATACTAAATATATAAATAGATGTGAAATGAATTTTTATATTAATAATAAAGAATTTATTACATTATTTATAACTTTAACACCTGATTTAAATGATAATAAATCACATTACTTTAATTTAAAAGTTTTTCCAAATGAAAAATTATTATTATTCCTACCAATTATTAAAATTTTTTTTCAATTATCAATGTTTATATCTATTAATGAAGATAAACTATTATTTTTTCCATATTTATTAAGAACTTCTTCTAAAAATTTATTTCTAACATTAAAAGAACCTGACAATGTTTTGTGAGTATAACTATTTCCAGCAATAGGCTCGATTCCTGGTGATGAACCACCACAAATGATTGAAATAGAAGCAGTTGGCGCTATTGCAGTTTTATTAGAAAATCTTTCCATTATTCCATAATCTTTAGCGTCAGGACATGGTCCTCTTTCTTCGGCAAGTTTTTTTGAAGCTTTATTAACTTCCTGATCAATATATTTAAAAATTTTTGTATTCCACACTTTTGCCATTACAGATTCAAAAGGAATTAAATTTTTTTGTAAAAATGAATGAAAACCCATAACACCAAGACCCACGCTTCTTTCACGGTACGCTGAATATTTTGCATCTTTGAAAGAGTCTGGAGCTTTTTCTATAAACTCGCTTAAAATATTATCTAAAAATCTCATAATATCTTCAATGAAATTTTTATCGTCCTTCCACTCATCATATGTTTCTAAATTTATTGACGATAAACAACAAACAGCTGTCCTATCTTTTCCATTTTTATCAACTCCTGTAGGCAATGTAATTTCAGAACATAAGTTTGAGGTTTTGACAGTTAGTCCTGCAAGCTTATGATGTTGTGGAATCATTCTATTAACAGTGTCTATAAAAATAATGTACGGCTCACCTGTTTCAACTCTAGCAGTTAAAAGTCTAATCCATAAATTTCTTGCAGAAATTGTTGCTTGAACTGTTCCGTCATAAGGACTCTTGAGTGCCCACTGTTCATCTAACTCAACAGCTCTCATAAAAGCATCGGTGACTAAAACACCGTGGTGAAGATTTAACGCTTTTCTATTTGGATCTCCTCCTGTTGGCCTTCGCATCTCAATAAACTCTTCAAAGACTGAAAATGGCTGATTTGACCCCGGATAGGTAGTCTGGAAAAACCCAAGCTCGCGACAAGACTGCCACACCCACGCGGAGCTAATAGGAAGCTTTGGAAGTGTCTGCAAGTGCAAATAGAGTGCCCGAAT
>JALRAW010000109.1 GCA_023257975.1 Candidatus Fonsibacter sp. | reverse complement strand
CCATTGGTACGGTTCCGCTGGTCAATCCTTTTGCTATTGTCATTAAATCAGGTTCGATATTAAAAAAATCTGCAGCAAATGGTTTTCCTAATCTTCCAAAGCCAGTGATCACTTCATCAAATATTAAAATTATATCGTTATTAGTACAAATTTTTCTTAGTTTTTCCAAATAACCAACAGGTGGAATTAAAACTCCTGTTGAGCCTGCAACAGGTTCAACTATCACTGCAGCAATGTTAGCTGCGCCATGTTTTTCAATTTGTTTTAACAAATCATCAGCTAAATGAGCTCCCCATGCTGGTTGTCCTTTGGAATATGAATTATGTTCAAGATTATGCGTGTGTGGAAGATGATAAACTTCTGGTAAAAATCTTTCGAATTGTTTCTTATTATTAACTATACCACCTACTGACAATCCTCCAAAACCTGTGCCGTGATAACCTCTTTCACGACCTATTAAAATTCTTTTTGATGGCTGTCCAATTGCCCGAAAATAAGCTAAAGCGATTTTTAAAGCTGTTTCAACTGCCTCTGAACCAGAATTGCTATAAAAAACATGGTTTAAATTTTCTGGTGAAATATCTGTTAACTTATTGCTTAACTCAAAAGCTTTGTAATGACCTGCTTGAAAAGAAGGAACAAAATCTAACTCAGCAGCTTGTTCTTGGATTGCTTTAACAATTTCTTCTCTATTATGGCCAGCGTTACAACACCATAAACCTGCAACTGCATCTAAAACTTTATCACCATTTGGAGTGTAATAATACATGCCTTTAGACTTTGATACTATTCTTGGATCTGCTTTAAAATCTTGATTGGCAGTAAAAGGCATCCAAAATGCCTCCAGATCATTTGGTTTATAATTAGTTTTTAGTTTTTGATCTTTAGCTGTGTAATTGTTTAAGCCCATAAGAGCTGTACTTTATAAAGCATAATTTTGTATCTTCCATATAAATCAGATTGAAAAAAACTAATAAAATATAGTGTTTTAGTAATTTTATTGTACTATTGACCCCTTGAAATTTAATAGAGCAATCATCATATAGCCTCAAGTACGTTATTGTACAAAGTTACATTTTGATTAACAACTAATTTTACGGAGAATTAAATTAATGAACTTTAGACCTTTACACGATCGTGTTCTTGTTCAGCCTTTGGATGGAGAAGAAAAAACAGCAGGTGGAATAATTATACCAGATACAGCAAAAGAAAAACCTTCTGAAGGAAAAGTTATTGCTGTTGGACCTGGAGCAAAAACTGAAGATGGAAAAATTTTACCAATGGAAGTTAAAGTTGGAGACCTTGTTCTGTTTGGAAAATGGTCAGGAACTGAAGTTAAAATTGACGGCGTTGAATATAGCATCATGAAAGAATCTGACATCATGGGCATTATGTCTAAGAAAAAATAATTAAAATAAAAAAAAGGAGAAAAAAAATGGCAGGTAAAATTGTAAGATTTGATACAGATGCAAGAAATGCAATGCTTAAGGGCGTTGATATACTTGCAAATGCTGTAAAAGTTACACTAGGACCAAAAGGAAGAAATGTAGTTATTGATAAATCATTTGGTGCTCCTAGAATAACTAAAGATGGAGTAACTGTTGCAAAAGAAATTGAGCTTGAAGATAAATTTGAAAACATGGGAGCTCAAATGGTTAAAGAAGTTGCTAGCAAAACTAATGAAGAAGCTGGTGATGGAACAACAACTGCAACTGTTTTAGCACAAGCGATTGCAAGAGAAGGTTGTAAATATGTCGCTGCTGGCATGAATCCAATGGATTTAAAAAGAGGTATTGATTTAGCAGTCGAAGCAGTGATCACTAAAATTAAAGAAAGTTCAAAAAAAGTAAAAACTAGTGAAGAAATTGCTCAAGTCGGAACTATTTCTGCAAATGGTGAAAAAGAAATTGGAGACATGATTGCAAAAGCAATGCAAAAAGTTGGTAACGAAGGTGTTATCACTGTTGAAGAGGCAAAAGGTCTTTCAACAGAACTAGATGTAGTTGAAGGTATGCAATTTGATAGAGGCTATTTATCTCCATACTTTATTACAAATGCAGATAAAATGATTGCGGAATTAGAAGATCCGTTAATTTTTATCACAGAAAAAAAATTAACTAACCTACAACCTATGGTTCCTCTATTGGAATCTGTTGTTCAATCAAGCCGACCATTTTTAATTATAGCTGAAGATGTAGAGGGAGAAGCTCTTGCAACTTTAGTTGTGAATAAATTAAGAGGTGGTTTAAAAGTCGTAGCAGTAAAAGCTCCTGGCTTTGGTGATAGAAGAAAATCAATGTTAGAAGATATTGCTATCTTAACTGGTGGACAGGTTATATCCGACGATCTTGGTATTAAACTTGAAAATGTTAAGTTGAAAGATCTTGGTCAGTGTAAAAAAATCAGAGTTGATAAGTGTCCGACACCCTTTCCCGCCTCGAAGCCACCATCGCCGCGCGCCGCGCTGCCTCGCCCGACGAGAGCTATGTGGCGAAACTCAACGCCAAGGGCCTGCCCAAGATCGCGCAGAAACTGGGCGAGGAAGCGACCGAGGCGGTGATCGCGGCGCTCAACGGTTCGAACGAGGAACTGGTGGGCGAGGCCGCCGACCTGCTGTTCCACT
>JALRAW010000090.1 GCA_023257975.1 Candidatus Fonsibacter sp. | reverse complement strand
TATCGTATGTCCCTTTCTAAAGTTTAATATTTTCATCAAAAAACTAGTTAATAAACCTGGAATAGTATTAATTAATCTAAAAGATAAATTATATATCTTAAAATGTTTATCACTAAAATTTATGTACTTTATTTTATTTTTTTTTGACCAAAGCTACCAATTTTTTTTAAATTGATATGAGCAATGTACCTTTTGACATCATCATAGCTAAGTTTCATGAATATTTATCGGCCTGTTGAACCAAATCCACCACTTCCACGAACTGACTCAGGAAGTTCGTCAACTTCATGAAGTTCAGCTTTTATAACTGGACAAAGCACCATCTGCGCAATTCTTTGTCCTGGTTCAATTTTAAAATTTTCTAAACTTAAATTTATTAATATAACCTTGATTTCACCTCGATAATCAGCGTCTATTGTTCCGGGCGTGTTTAGAACGCTAATACCATTTTTTGCAGCAAGACCAGATCTTGGCCTTACTTGTATTTCATAACTTTCAGGGATAGCCACAGCTAACCCTGTTGGTATTAAAACTCTTTCATTAGGCTTTATAATTATTTCTTTATCGATATTAGCAATTAAATCTAGACCTGAAGAGCCCAAAGTTTCATATTTAGGTAGATCTTTATATTTATAATTTATTTTTTTTACTAAAATTTTAACCATTACTGAATAAGGGCATGAAGAATTCTATTAGATAGTTTCTTAGCAATTTCTGATTTTGTTGATTTATTAAATTTTTCGACTTCTTTGTTTTTAGAAATTAAAAAAACCTCATTATAATCTGAATTAAAACCAATCGATTTATCAGCTACATTATTAGCTACAATCCAATCACAGCGTTTATTTTGAATTTTCTTTTGTGCATTTTCAATTATATTTTGTGTCTCGGCTGCAAAACCAACAACTAGTCGTGGTCTATTAATATTTTGGCTAGAAATGAAAGACAAAATATCAATATTTTTTTCAAGCTCTAAATTAAAATCTTCTAGCCCTTCTTTTTTTATTTTTTCTTCACTATAATTTTTAACTTTAAAATCAGCCACTGCAGCAGCGCAAACAGCAACATCTACTGGCAAATTATCTTTGCAAGCTTCAAACATTTGTTTAGCAGTTGTAACATTGATTACTTCAAGATTGTCCTGATTTTTAATATCTAAAGAATTTGGACCAATAACTAATTTTGTTTTAAATCCGATATCATTTAATGATTTTGCAATCTCAAATCCTTGTTTTCCAGAAGACTCATTCGATAAAAATCTTACCGGATCAATATACTCCCTAGTCGATCCTGCTGTTACTAATGCTTTTAAATTTTTATTATTGAATAAATTTTTTGAAAGAAAATAATTTTTGATGGTTAGAATAATTTCCTCAGGAGATGACATTTTGCCAACCCCTACTTCTCCACACGCCATTTCACCAACAGCAGGTCCAATAAATTTATATTTAAATTGAATAAGCTTTTGAAAATTTTCTTGGGTAGCTTGGTTATTCCACATCTCAACATTCATAGCTGGAGCAAGGAAAATAGGCTTGTTAGAGGCCATGATAACCGTTGTTGCAAAATCTTTAGCTTCACCGTGCGCAAAATTTGCCATTAGATTAGCTGTAGTTGGAGCAACGAGTATTAAATCACACCATCTAGATAGCGCAATATGATCCATTTCTCCTTCATTATTGGGATCAAATAGGTTTTCAAAAACTTTATTTTTAGAAAGAGCTGAAATTGATAATGGCGTTACAAATTCTTTTCCAGAATTAGTTAGAATAGTTTTAACTTCACAGTTATTTTTTCTAAGCTCTCTAATAACATCGAGAACCTTATAAGCGGCTATTCCGCCACCAATAATGATTAAAATCTTCTTATTCTCAATTGAATTTAGCATCGCGCTATTTGAATACTATTAACAATATAATTACAATAATTAATAAACCTATAATTAGATAAGTCTTTTTTAGTTTTGAAGACTTTTGTATAATTTTATATTCGTTACTTTGGTTTTGATTTTTTATAAACTCATATGAACTTAAAAGCTCCATAGCTTTATTAGCACGATTAATCATCTCAGGTAATTCTGGAAGTTTATCTAAAAGTTCTGTTGTTGTTTTTAATATTTTATCTATTCTATTTTTAGGACCAATCTCGTTGTTCAACCAACCTTGCAATACTGGTTTTGAAATTTCCCAAATATTTGCGTCTTCATCTAATGATCTTGCAACTCCTTCAACCACTACCATTGTTTTTTGTAACAATAATAATTGTGGTTGAGTGACCATATTAAATTTTTCTGTGACTTCAAAAAGTCTAGCCAGTAATTTGCCCGCAGAAATATTCTTAGAAGATTGACCAAAAATAGGCTCGCCTATAGTTCTTAGAGCCTGAGTGAATTGGTCTAAAGACTCTGTATTTGGCACTAAACCTGCAATAAAATGGACTTTTGCGACCTTTTCGTAATCACGGTTAATAAAACCATACAATATCTCGGCTAAATATTTTCTATTCGCAATATCTAGACGACCCATAATTCCAAAATCTACAGGCACAATATTTTCATCCTTATCGACAAACAGATTGCCCTGGTGCATGTCGCCATGGAAAAAGCCATCGCCTACTGCTTGGCGTAAAAAATTTTGTATAAGTAATCTTGATATTTTTTTTAGATCAATTTTATTTTTAATAAGTAACTGCTTATCTTTAATTGAAATACCTTCTACTTTTTCAATAGTTAAAACTCTTTGTGAAGTAAAATCCCAAAATATAGATGGAACTTTAAAGCCTTCATCTTGAGCCGTATTTTTTTTTAATTCACTTGCAGACGCTGCTTCATATCTTAGATCCATTTCAATGTTGGTGATTTCTTTAAGCAGATCTATAATTTTTACTAATTTTAATCTGCGACTTTTCTTAACGTTAAATTCAATAACTGATGCTAAAAATCTTAAAGCATCTAATTCTTTGTTAAAAATATTTTCTATATTGGGTCTTAATATTTTAATAGCAACCTCGATTTCTTTTTTTTCATTATTAATAATTTTTGCAAAATGAACTTGAGCAATGGATGCAGCGGCAATGGGTTTGCTTAAATAAGTAATTTGTTGATATTTTTCTTCACCCAATTCTTTACGCAAAGCTTGTTTTGCTTGGGATATGTCAAAAGCGGGCATTTGATCTTGAAGTTGCTGTAATTCTTTTGCAAATTCATTACCAACAATATCAGGACGCGTTGCAAGAAATTGACCCAATTTTATAAAAGCAGGACCTAAAGTTAAAAAAGCATTTTTTAATCTTTCGCCAGCACTTTTGTTTGCAGAGTCTTTATTAAATGTAGTAAAGCCAAATATCTTTATTAAAACTTTAATAGATAAGGGTGGTTTATAAAATTCTTCAAAAATAGATAAACTATTAGACTTTGCTAAAGCTCTGCCAATTTTTATAAGAGTAAAAAAATTAGATAGCATTTTAGTTTAATCTATTTTCCATCCAGAGTGGATTGCCGCAACTCCAGTTGTTAGGTTTCTATATTCTGCGTTTATAAACTTAGCCTCTTTCATGAGATTTAATAATTGTTCTTGGTTATAAAAATCTTTGATACTTTGTATTAAATACTCATAAGGCTTCTTGTCGCCGGCAACTGCTTGTCCGATATGAGGAATAAAACTTGAGTATATTGAATAAAACTTGTCGATAATTTCATTATTAATTTTTGAAAACTCTAAGCACATAAATCTTCCACCTGGTTTAAGCAATCGATAAGCCTCACTTAGTGTTTTTTTTATATCGGTTACGTTTCTTATACCAAAACTGATGATGTAGTAATCAAAACTAGAATCCTTTAAAGGAACATGTTCCGCACTAGCGCATAAAGAATCAATATTTTTATAATGCTCAAGTTTTTTTTTTCCTTCATTTAGCATTTCAATATTTTGATCAACCATCATGGCCCGACCAGTAAAGTTAGTACGTTCAATAAAAAGCTTTGTCATATCACCAGTTCCAGCTGCCATATCAATTAATTTTGAATTTAGTTTGGGCTGCATCCAGTCAATTAAATTACTTTTCCATAGGCGGTGAATACCAAATGACATGATGTCATTCATCAGATCGTATTTTTTAAAGACAGAATTGAAAACGTTATTTACAAAGTCTTTTTTTGAATTTTGTTTTGTATTAGTATCTTGCATTCTTTAAATATAGAACATTTGCAATCAATAGTCATATAGTTAATGCCAGAATTACCAGAAGTAGAAGTAACCCGAAGAACTTTATTAAAATTTATTGAGAAAAAAGTTATTAAAAATATAAAAATAAATAATCCTAATTTAAGATTTAAAATTCCTCCAAATTTTAAAAAAAATGTAAATAACCAAAAAGTTATTAAGGTTTTAAGAAGATCTAAATATATTTTAATTTATCTAGAGAACGATTACGTTATGATTACTCATTTAGGAATGTCGGGTAAATTTTTAATTAAAAATAATTATTCTAAAGATTTTTTAAAAACTAGTTATTATTCTAATGAATTTTCAACAAAGCATAATCATTTAGAATTTTTATTTTCTAATGATTTAAAGGTGATTTATAATGATCCTAGAAGATTTGGTTTTTTTTTATTAGATAAAATTTCTAAATTACACGTTAATAAATTTTTAAGTAAACTAGGACCCGAGCCGCTGAGTAAAGATTTAAAGAAAGATTATTTAATATTTAAAACTAAAGCCACACAAAGAACGATAAAAACTTTATTAATGGACCAGCGTTTTATTTCTGGGATCGGCAATATTTATGCAAATGAAATTCTTTTTTTAGCAAAGATAAAGCCTAATAAAATTTCTGCTAAACTAAACTTAATAGATGTTGGTAGACTTCACTCCTCTATTGGTAAAGTTCTTAAAAGAGCCTTAAAATTGGGTGGTTCAAGCATAAAAGACTTTAAGTCTTCAGTTGGTGAAAAAGGTCGTTTCCAAAATGAATTTAAAGTTTATGACAGGGAAGATTTAAAATGTCTCAGAGCAGGATGTTCAGGCCTGATATTAAGGGTTGTATCACAAGGCAGAGCAAGTTTTTTTTGTAATGAATGCCAAAATTAAGTAATTGACCCTAATATCTCCAACTTATATATAATTCCCAAAAAATATGGCAAATACAGTCTCTGCTATTCGCGCAGTAAAAAAAATTAAAAAAAGAACTCAAGTTAATAAAATTAGAGTTGGAAAATACAAAGCTGCAGTAAAGATCATCGAAGAAGCAATTAAATCTAAAGATAAAGCAAAAGCTTTGAAATTATTTTCTAATTTTCAATCTCAAGTTATGAAAGCTTCTAAAAAAGGTTCTTTAAAAAGAACTACAGTCTCAAGAAAAGTTTCTCGCATCTCAAAACAAATCTCTAAGTTGTAAAAAAAAATATTTTATCAATCTTAAGTTGATAATTATTTTTTTCTCGACAACTAAAAAGTTTAAACTCCTAAGTTGAAAATTAAAAATATTAAATTCTTTTCTTGTATTTACAGATTTAAAAAAATAAAACACACTTCTTTTTTTTAAATTAAGTTCAAATGACAAACCAAACAAGTCTTAAAGATAATTTTAGTAACGATAAAGCGAGATGGGACTCACTACAACAATCTCTGCTAGGACTTTACGGTAAAGATGTCTACACAAGTTGGTTACAAAATATTAGTTTTACTAAAATAAATTTTAATACTTTAGTTCTTAACGTAAAAACGCGATTTATTCGTGATTGGATTGTTGCTCATTATGCTGACAAAATTTTAGATTTATATAAGAAACAAGACGCAAATATTACTCGTATAGAGTTTCAAATATCAGAAAGAGTTGAAACAAAGAGCAACAGCAAATCAAACGTAATTGATTTTGAAAAGAAAGATTTCATTCAAGATAGTGGCAGTTATGGACTTTCAAAAATTGATGAAAGATTAGTTTTTGATAATTTTATAGTTGGAAAAAGCAATGAACTTGCTTTTACAGCAGCTAATAGAATTATTGATAATTTAAATAAATATAATCCGCTTTATATTTATGGTGGAGTTGGTTTAGGAAAGACTCACCTTTTAAATGCTATTGGAAATAAGTTATTAAAAAAAATAGACAAAGTTATTTATGTGTCTGCAGAAAGGTTCATGTACCAATTTGTTAGATCTATAAAAAATAACGATGTTGTAAAATTCAAAGATATTTTTAGAAGTGCAAAAGTTTTAATTATAGATGATATACAATTTGTAAGTGGAAAAGATGTAACACAAGAAGAATTCTTCCATACGTTTAATGCATTAATAGAATCGGGTTCACAAATAGTTATTTCTTGTGACAGACCGCCAAACGAACTTGATAGAATTCAAGATAGAATTAAATCTAGACTATCAGGAGGTTTAGTTGTTGATATTCAAAGTCCAGATTTTGAACAAAGAGTTAAAATTTTAAAACAAAGATGTTTAAAAGAATTTCATGCTTCAGAGAGAAACATTGCTATTGATGAAGATGTTATCAATTTTATAGCTAATGAATTAAAACTTAGCGTTAGAGAGATGATAGGAGCATTTAATAGAATAGCGGCTTATTTAAATATAAATAATAGAAAGATCTCTGTGGCAGAAGCCAAGAATATTTTAAGAGATTCTTTGAATAAAATTGAGACCAATATCACTATAGAAGATATACAAAAAACTGTAGTTTCTTATTATAATATTTCGATGCATGATTTTATGTCATCAAGGAGATCTAGATCTGTTGCAAGACCAAGACAAATAGCGATGTATTTATCAAAGAAAATGACCACAAAATCTTTACCTGATATCGGCAGAAGATTTTCCGGTAGAGATCATACAACAGTTATTCATGCGATTAAAAAAGTAGAAGAGTTAATGATTCAAGATAAAAACTTTGAAAATGAAGTTAAAGATCTTAATCAAAAATTAACAAAAACTAATTAATGGAACTAAAGTTAAATAGAGATCTTTTTCTTAAAAGTCTTTCGCATATTCAGGGGATAGTCGAGAAAAAAAATACTATTCCAATATTAGCTAACGTTTTATTAGAGGCCTCTAATGGTAAAATTACAATATCTGCCACAGATTTAGATATTATTATTATCGAAGTTATTAAAGGTGAAATCATTGCTGAAGGCTCAACAACCACAACCGCTCAAGTTATCTATGATTTAGTTAGAAAACTACCATCAGGATCAGAAATATTAATTTCTCAAAAAACCGAAGGCCAACTTTCTTTGATTTCAGCAAAATCAAATTTTAATTTAAAATGTTTGCCTTCCAAAGATTTTCCAATTACCCAAGACGATGTCGAAGGACAAGCTCTTGCAATTAGTTCGTCAGTATTTTTAAAATTGCTTAATAAGACTAAATTTGCAATCTCAAGCGATGAAACTAGACATTATTTAAATGGAATTTATCTACATAAAACAAATGAAAATAATCAATTGTATCTTTCAGCAGTTGCAACAGATGGGCACAGATTATCAAAAAGCAGATTGGTATTAGATAAAGATGTGTCTTTTGAAGCTGTTATTTTACCTAAAAAAACATTGTTTGAACTGATTACTATACTTCAAGAGGAGAATTCAGAACTTAAGATCACTGCAAGCAAAACTAAAATTAGATTTTCTATAAATGACATAACTTTAATTTCCAAGGTTATAGATGGTAGATTCCCTGATTATTCAAAAGTAATACCAACAGATAATAATAACAAAATCACAGTAAATTTATCATCATTTATCTCCACTATTGATAGAATTAACTCACTGTCTTCTGATCGTAAGGGAACATTAAAGCTTTTAGTAAATAAAGATATTTTAAAACTATTAGTTAATGATCCAAGCGCAGGTGACGGTGTAGAAGAAATTATTCTAAGTTATAACGGTCCAGATTTAGAAATTGGTTTTAATTCTAAATATTTAATTGATGTGGGTGGTGTCATCGAAGATAAAAATATTATGATTCACGCCAAGGATCCATCATCACCAGTATTAATTCACGATCCTGCAGATATTAATAGTCTACATGTTATTATGCCAATGAGAGTGGCATGATTAAATGTTCCTAATAAAAGATATAAAATTACAAAATTTTAGATCCCATTCATTTACCGAGTTAAAAACTAATCATCCAATTATTTGTATCATTGGTCCAAATGGTAGCGGCAAAACTAATATTTTAGAAGCTATTTCATTAATTACTGACAAAAAAGGAATTAGAGGAACTTTAATAGAAGACTGCATAAAAAAAGACTCAAAAGATAAAACAATAATTTCAACCACAGTTAGTTATGAAAAAAAAGATTACAAGATCGATATAATTTTTGAATTAAAAGAAGATAAAGTTAAAAAATACTTAAATATTGATAATAATAAATTATCCTTAATAGAAGTCTTCAAGAATATAAATTTTATTTGGTTAACACCACAAATGGATAAAATTATGTATGAAGGTGAAAGTATTAAACGAAAATTTTTAGATAAAATTATTTCAAATTATAATTTAGATTATAAAAAAAATTTAAGTAATTTCAAAAAACTTTCAGAAGAAAGAGTTCAATTATTAAAAGAAAATCTAGATTTACAATGGTTGAGTATTTTAGAAAAGAAAATGATAAATGAATTGTGGAATATTTTTACTTATAGAAGAGCGTTTATTAAAGATCTTAATAATATTATTTCAAAAAAATTAAATAATTTTTTAAAAATTAAATTAAATATTGAGAACTCTTATGATTTAGATCAAAATATTAGCGAAAAAGACTTCCATACATTTTTTGAAAATAAATATTTTGAAAAACGTGAGATTGATCAAATCATTAAAAGAAATAGTGTAGGCCCGCAGTTTGATATTTTTGAATTTTTTAATGAGGAAACTAAATTAAATTCCGACCTTTGCTCAACGGGTGAGCAAAAAAAAATATTAATATCATTAATATTGGCATTTATTTTGTTAATGAAATCTAAAAATATAAATTCGATACTTTTATTTGATGAAATTGCATCCCATATTGACGGTAAAAACCTTGAACTTTTTTTTGATGAAATTGCAAAAATCGGGATGCAAACTTGGTATACAGGAAATAACATACAACAGTTCCAAACTATTGAAAATAAAGCATTTTTTGTAAAATTATAGCAATTACCTTGTCTTAATTAGGGATAAAAAATGTTATAAAAAGCTTCAAAAAAAAATTCATAAATGTCCGAAAATTTACAGAAAAAATCTCAAAATAATTCATACGAAGCGGACTCAATTAAAGTTTTGAAAGGCTTAGATGCGGTTAGAAAAAGACCGGGAATGTATATTGGCGATACAGATGATGGCACTGGTCTGCATCATATGGTTTTTGAAGTTATTGATAACTCTATAGATGAAGCTTTAGCAGGTCACTGTAACGAAATTTATGTTTCATTAAATAAAGATCAGAGTGTTACTGTTGAAGATAACGGAAGAGGTATACCCGTTGATATGCATAAAGAAGAGGGAATATCTGCAGCAGAAGTAATTATGACTCAGTTACACTCTGGCGGAAAATTTGATCACGATTCATATAAAATTTCAGGCGGATTACACGGAGTAGGAGTTTCCGTGGTGAATGCCTTGTCTGAAAATTTAAAATTAAATATTTTTAGAAAAAATAAAGAATATCTTGCAGAATTCAAAGATGGAGTCACTGTAAAACCTTTAAAACAAATTGGAGATGCAAAAAAAGCAAACGGTACTTCAGTAACTTTTTTGCCTTCAAAAAAAATATTTACCACCACAGTATTTGATATCAATATTTTAAAAAAAAGAATTAAAGAATTAGCTTACCTTAATAAGAGTATTCAAATCATTTTAGAAGATAAGCGAGAGGAAAAAGTAAAAAGATCTGAATATAAGTATGAAGGGGGTATTGCAGAATTTGTAATTGATTTAGATAAAAATAAAGAAAAGCTTAAATCAGAAACGGGTGAAAATCTTTTTATAAAACCAATATATATTTCAGGAAGCAAGAACGATATTCAATTAGAAGTAGCACTTGTTTGGAACGCTGGTTATCAAGAACAAATTATTACTTTTACAAATAACATACCACAAAAAGATGGTGGTACGCATTTGGTCGGTTTTAGAAATGCATTAACCAGAACTATAAATAAATATGTTGTCGATAATAGCATTCTAAAAAAAGAAAAAATTTCTGTAACCGGTGATGATGTTAGAGAGGGATTGACTGCAATAATTTCAGTAAAAGTCAAGGATCCAAAATTTTCATCTCAAACCAAAGAAAAATTAGTTTCATCAGAAGTACGACCAGTAGTAGAGGGAATAGTTAATGAGAAACTCGAAGTTTGGTTTGATCAAAATAATAAAATTACAAAAGCACTTGTAAATAAAATATCACAAGCAGCTTTAGCCAGAGAGCTTGCTAGAAAAGCGAGAGAAAGTGTAAGAAGAAAAAGTGCTTTAGATATTTCTAGCTTACCAGGCAAATTGGCCGATTGTCAGACAAAGGATAAAGATAAAGCTGAATTATTTATAGTAGAGGGGGATTCGGCGGGTGGATCTGCAAAACAAGCAAGAAATAGAGAATTTCAGGCTGTATTACCTTTAAGAGGAAAGATTTTGAATACTTATGTTGATTCAAAGAATAAAGGGTCAAGCAAGCTAGATCCTGCAGAGGCAAAGAAGGTTTATGCCAAGATGCTTTCTTCAAACGAAATTATAACTTTAATTAACGCTATAGGCACTGGATTTGATGATTTTAGTTTAGAGAAATTAAGATACGGAAAGATTATTATTATGACCGATGCAGATGTCGACGGATCTCATATAAGAACCTTATTATTAACTTTTTTTAATAACGAACCATTTAATGAACTTATTAAAAATGGAAAAATTTATATAGCACAACCACCGTTATATAAAATCAAAGTAGGAAAAAAAATCTCATACATCAAAAACGATGAAGATCTTTTTGATATTACTATTGATACAGCTAAAGATAATATTAAATTTTTCTCAGAAGAAAATGGAAAAGCAAAAGAAGAAAATTTTAATGAGATTGTAAAATATTGTAGAAAATTTGATTCAAGAATAAAAAATTTAGGAAAAGATTTTGACAAAGAGTTAGTTGAGGCCCTGACTGTAGTTGGGAGTTTTTATAAAGATAAAAAAGATTTTTTGATTAAGGATGATTCTAATGGTAAGAAAAAAGAAGGAGCTATACAGGCGGCCGCAGAATATTTAAATAGATTCGGTAATAATCCTGAAAGAAATTTATGGACAGGTTCATTTAAAGAAAACTCATTTATTTTAGAAAAAAAATAAACACCGAAGAATTAATCCCTGGGGTTTACCAAATCAAAGGGACATCTGATTTATTTTCTTATTCTGAAAAATTAATTATTCAACGATAATTTTTTGTGAGAATAGTTTCCATCCTTATTAATTTCTACTAGTAAAGCTTTTTAATTTTTATTGATTTAGCGTCTATAAAGAGTCTTTTAAAATAAAAAATCCCCATATATATGGGGATTTTCATTTTTTTGAGGTCCCGTCCAGATTCGAACTGGAGTGGAAGCTTTTGCAGAGCTCTGCCTAGCCGCTCGGCCACAGGACCTTTTTCTTGGTGCAAAT
>JALRAW010000188.1 GCA_023257975.1 Candidatus Fonsibacter sp. | reverse complement strand
AACTGTAGTAACAAAAGAAACTCCCGCCCACAAAATTGGAATTTGATAATTTTCCATACCTAATTCTTTTACTCGAAATAGCAAAAACATATCCGATGAACAAGCGAGTGTAAAAAAAGCAACGGCCCATAAATATCTTTTAAAACTTTTTGGTGCTCCTTTAAGCGACCAGTTAATTTTTTTAGTTTTAATTGGTTTAAATTTTTTCTCTTTAAGCATTAAAGATAATGACACTGCTAAAATTGCAGGAGCTAGCGCTAATAAAAAAATATTATGTAATGACACTCCAATACCAACTAATATTGCAGCCATTAATGGGCCTATAATTGCGCCCGCATTATCCATCGCACGGTGAAAACCAAAAACTAAACCATAATTTTTTTTATCAGTACTGTTTGCAAGTAATGCATCTCTAGGTGATGATCTAAGTCCTTTACCAACTCGATCTGCAAATCTTATAAAAAGCAATGCTGGCCAAGAACTAATAAATACAATTAAGGGTCTGCTAATTCCTGCAATTCCATAACCGAATACTAACCAAGGTTTTGCTTTTCTGGTTCTGTCAAAAATAACCCCTGTGAATAATCGAAGAAGGCTTGAAGTTGCTTCTGCAATCCCTTCTATAATTCCAAGGGCCTTTGGACCTGCAAGTAATACACTTGATAAATAAAGTGGAAGTAATGGATAAACCATTTCACTCGCACTATCATTAATAAGACTAATAAGTCCAATTAACCAAACTGTTTTTGGAAGTGACAGAATCTTTTTAAGCATTTATTAAATAAAAAAGATCAGTAGCCACAAAACTGTAAGGCCTGAAAGAATTGTTGCAATCACACTTTCTGTTAAATAACCAACTAATACAGCTACTAGCGCAGCTAAAACTTTAGGATTATCTAAAAATATTAATTGTCCTGTAGAATTTAAAAAAACAGCTGGAAAAATTATTGCTGGAAAAACTGCACTTGGCACATAACTTAAAGCTACTCTAATTCGTGGACTAAAATGATTTTTTTTTAATAACGCGATCATTGAAAAACGAGTAAAAAAAGTAACAAGTCCGGCAAGTATTAAAGTCGTCCAAATCATTTTATTTTCTATAAAGTTTTGTGTGTGATAATCCATAAGCAACTAAAATTCCGGCAGCTGCTGCAACAATAATGTAAGTTCTAAGAGGTAAGTTAAAAAAAATAATTGCAAAAATACCTGAGGTAATTGCAACTATTAAATGATCTATTTTCTTAATATCAACAATAATTAAAGAAATAAAAGTTAACGGGACTGCAAATGCTAAATTTAATTCTTTTGGAATAACTTCACCTAAAATAATTCCAGCAACTGTGGAAAGTTGCCATACGAACCACAATGTAAAACCAGATCCTAATAAATGATAATGTCTGTCCTTATTTTTTGGTTGTTGTTTAAAATATTTCTGCGAAACAATAAAAGCTTGATCTGTTAAAAAATAAGATAAAACAATTTTCCAAAATAATTTAACTTTAGTTAAATATTGAGCAATGACCGCGCTATATAAAAAGTGCCTTGAATTTACAATTGCGACAGAACTTACAATCACCGGTGTTGTTGCCCCGCTTGTAAATAGTTGTGCAAAGGCAAGTTGTGATGAACCTGCAAAAATAATAATAGACATCAAAAAAGTGACTGTTGAACCTAGTCCAGACTCAATTCCAATCACACCAAAGATAATACCAAATGGAACTACTGGAATAAGAAGAGGAAGAACATCCAAGCATCCTTTTGAAAAAATTTTGTATCGAATGTTCATGAGGGAAATTATAAATTTTTAAATTAGGCGCTCTCGTTTTAAGTGTAAATTATAGAATAATATAGTTATATCTTTAGTTTTTATGCACTTCATTTAATATTGCAACTCTCTTATATATGCATTGCAATTATGAATAATAATTACAGTTCTTAAAAAAATACTTTCTTTATCAAAATATATATAAAAATCTCTCATGAATAATAAAAACGGTAATCATAGAAGTTTACCTCTTTTAGTTATTTCTGCGCTGGGCGTTGTGTTTGGAGATATTGGAACATCTCCACTATACGCTCTTAAACTTTCTGTTGAAGCAACTGAGGGCTCTGGTGCCGGCATTACTGCTTCGGTTCTGGGAGTTTTATCACTAATTACTTGGGCATTAATTATTGTTGTCTCTATTAAATATATTTTAATTATCATGAGAGCAGACAACCACGGTGAGGGTGGAGTTTTTGCTTTAACAGCTCTGTTGCTTAGAAAATTAGATAAAAAATCTAAAAATTCTAAATTACGTTGGTTCGTTATTATTCTTGGAACTTTGGGCGCTGCATTATTTTTTGGTGATAGCTTAATCACTCCTGCAATTTCTGTGCTCAGCGCCGTTGAGGGTCTGAAAGTTGTCTCTCCTCAACTAGGCAAATATGTAATTTATATTTCACTAATTCTTGTTTCAATTTTATTTGCC
>JALRAW010000163.1 GCA_023257975.1 Candidatus Fonsibacter sp. | reverse complement strand
CGGCGAGTGCGAGCCGCGCAAAGGGAATTCGGATCACCAACAGCAAAAGATGGAGTTTCAGCAGATCTTTCTCAAGTATTTTCTGTTGCTCAATTAATTTCAAAAAAAATTAAATCTCATAAAATTATTGTTACAAAATCCACAGTGCCTATTGGAACCGGAGATAAAATTGAAAGAATTTTAAATAAAAATAAAAAAGGAATATTCACAATTGTATCTAATCCAGAATTTTTAAGGGAAGGAGAGGCGATAAAAGATTTTAAATATCCCGATCGTGTGGTTATTGGAGCAAACGATAAAAAAGTAATAAAATTATTTAATGAATTATATCGTCCTATTATTAACAAGGGAGCAGCATTTGTTGCTTGCTCAAGAAGAGCCGCAGAACTTATTAAATATGCATCTAATGCTTTTCTAGCTACAAAAATCAGTTTTATAAACGAAATTGCAAATTTATGTGAGAAAGTTCACGTTAATGTTGATGACGTGGCCGTTGGAATTGGATTAGATAAAAGAATAGGTTCGAGATTTTTAAGAGCAGGACCTGCATATGGTGGATCTTGTTTTCCAAAAGACACGAAGGCTCTAGCGAAGGTTGGTAAGAATTTTAATTCACCTCTTTCTATTGTTAATACTGTAATTAATTTTAATGAAAATAGAAAAAAAAATATTGAAAATAATATTTATAAAATTTTAAATAATAAAATTAAAAATAAACTTATTTGCTTTTTAGGTGTAACATTTAAAGCAAATACTGATGATTTACGAGATTCTTCAGCAATAAATTTAATTTTTAAATTTATAAAAAAAGGTGCGAAGATTAATTATTATGAACCATCAGGTAATAAAGAAATTTTAGATAAACAAAAAAATGTTAACTATTTCAATGATTTGTATTCCGCAACTAAAAATGTAGATTTGATTGTTATTCATACAGAATGGGATGAATTTAAAAATTTAAATTTTTCAAAAATTAAGAATAATAGGAAAAAAATTATTATATATGATTTAAGAAATTTGTACGATAACAGCTATTTTAATAATAAAAACAATATTATTTATTATTCTATAGGCAGACCAGTAAATGCCTAAACTACTTATAAAGTTAAAAAAAAATAAGACTCAAGCTAAAATTAAAAGACCTAATTTTTATGAAGTTATTCTATTAAATGATGATTTTACAACAATGGAATTTGTTGTTAAAGTTTTGCAACTATTTTTTAATATGACAAAGTTAACAGCTAGTAAAATCATGCTTAAAATTCATAACGAAGGTAGTGCTGTTTGTGGAATTTATCCTTATGAAGTTGCTGAGACTAAAGTTATGCAAGTTATTAATTTTGCAAAACAGAATCAGTTTCCTTTAAAATGTATTATGAAAAAATCTATTTAAATGGCGACATTTACTAAATCTTTAGAGCAGGCAATTTCTCAAGCCTTTAAATTTGCAACTGAAAAAAAACATCAGTATGTAACGTTAGAACATTTGCTACTTGCTTTAACAGACGAAACAGATGCTCGTAATGTAATGAAAGCATGTAATGTAGATGTTGATTTGTTAAACGAAAATCTTGAATTTTATATTGATAATGAGCTAGAAAATATAGTTACATCAGATAGCAAATTAGAACCTCAACCAACGGCAAGTTTTCAAAGAGTAATTCAAAGATCAATTGTTCACGTTCAATCCTCGGGAAAAAATGAAGTTACTGGAGCAAATATACTTGTCGCATTATTTGCTGAAAGAGAAAGCCATGCTACATTTTTTTTACAAGAACAAGAAGTTACTCGTTACGATGTGGTTAATTTTATTTCACATGGAATTACTAAAGTTGATAATTTTGCATATGGAGGTTCGTTTGATAGCTCTTCATCACAAAATAATAATAAAGCAGCATCTAATTCCCCACTAGAAACATATTGCATTAATTTAAACAAAAAAGCCGAACAAAATAAGATAGATCGGTTAATTGGGAGAACCGTTGAAGTAGACCGTTTAGCTCAAATTTTATGCAGAAGAACTAAAAATAACCCATTATTAGTTGGAGATCCTGGCGTTGGAAAAACAGCAATCGTTGAAGGACTTGCTTTAAAAATTTTTAACAATGAAGTTCCTGAAGTTTTGAAATCTCATGTAATTTTTTCTCTTGATATGGGCACATTAATAGCAGGAACCAGATATAGAGGAGATTTTGAAGAGCGTCTTAAATTAATTATTAAAGAAATTGAGAAAAATAAAAATTATATTTTATTTATTGATGAAATTCATACTTTAGTAGGAGCCGGATCTACATCTGGAAGTTCTATGGATGCTTCTAATATGCTTAAACCAGCTTTACAGGCAGGAAATATAAGATGTATAGGATCAACGACTTATAATGAGTATAGATTATTTTTTGAAAAAGATAGAGCCTTACAAAGAAGATTTCAAAAAATAGATGTTCCAGAACCAACAATAGATGAAGCTTATAAAATTATGTATGGCATTCGTTCGAAATATGAAAAATTTCATAACGTTAAATTTACTGATGCTGCAATCAAAGCATCTGTAGATTTATCTAGTAAATATATAGGTAATAAAAAACTACCAGATAAATCAATTGATATAATTGATGAATTAGGTTCCTCAGAAGTTTTAAAACCTGAAAATCAAAGAAAAAAAATATAACAGATCTAAAAATAACAAAGATATATTCAAATAATTTTTATTTTTATAAAAAATATCAAAATATTCAAATAAACATCTAAGTCTTTTTTTATCTGAGATACCTCCGGTTATAATTTTAGATATAACAGAATCTAAGTAAAAAAATTTTTTATTATTTTTAAATAATTTATAAAAAAAATCAAAATCTGCTGCAATTTTGTATTTAGTATTGAATAATTTTTTTTTTAAAATTGTAGTCCTTACAAAGACCGATTGGT
>JALRAW010000158.1 GCA_023257975.1 Candidatus Fonsibacter sp. | reverse complement strand
TAGCAGACATGGATGCCACCATGATCAAAGATGAAACTTTAGATAATCTTGTAAAATATGCTGGAATAAAAGTTGATATTGATAAATTAAGTAAACTTGCAATGGATGGAAAAATTAGCCTCTGAGATACATTAAAATTTAAAAAATTATTAAATCACAAAGATATTTTAGCATTTCACAGAAAATTAATTGAACTTAATAATTTAGAAGAAGGCATGATTTATCTGCAAGTAACCAGAGGAGTTGCGGATAGAAGTTTTGATATGCCAAAAAATGAAATTCAACCAACAGTTCTTGCATTCACACAAGAAAAAAAAATTATAGAATCTGAAGGGGCAAAAAATGGAATTAAAGTAATGACACTCGATGATATGAGATGGAAACGCTGTGATATTAAAACGACCCAATTACTTTATGCAAGTATGGCAAAAACTGAAGCTACATTAAAAGGCTTTGATGATGCTTGGATGATTAGACAAGGTTATATTACCGAAGGTAGCTCTAGTAATGCTTGGATTATTAAAGGTAAGATTATAATGACCCGACACGCTGATAATTTAATTTTAAGTGGAATTACAAGAGAAGCAATTTTTAAATGCGCAAAAGATTTAGGCTACGAAGTGGTGACTAAGAATATTTCTCTACAAGATGCTCAATCGGCTCATGAAGCTTTTATTACTTCAGCAACAGCTTTCATCATGCCAGTTGTAAAAATTAATTCTAATCAAATTGGCGATGGCAAACCTGGAAAATTTACAACAGCACTTCGATCTGAATACATAAAACAAGCAATAGCAACCGCTATTTAAATTTTCAGCAAGGTGCATTAATTAATAGAAATTAGCTAAAAAATTTTATATTAAATTTTATATAATTTATTTTTAAATTTTTTATGAAAATTGATATTAAAATTAACTCTAAAGACCTTGATAAAGGTCAATTAATTATTTTAGTATCAACTTTTTTTGCTTTTATTTCTTTATTTTTACCCTGGGTAAATGCAGCATTTGTTTCCGCAAGTTCATTTCAAATGAATACATTTTTATTTATACTTCTATATATTTTGCCAGTTTATCAAGTTTTTAATAGAAGGAAATTTTTCATAGATCCAACCCATAATTTTATTGTGGAAGTTGGAGCAGGAGTTTTGGCAACTTTTTTTACTATAATATTTATTTTGACTAGGTCTACTAACTTATTTGGACATAGTGTTAACTTATCTGGATCTGGAAGTTATTTATTTTTATTTTCTTCTTTAGCTTTAACTTATGGGTCTTATTTGGACTATCAAAAAAATAAGTAATAAATTTTTATTATTTGTTAACTGTGCTAGCCCAAAATTTATCTAAAAAATAATACCAAACTCCATTTATTAAAGGTTCAATAATTGCATCTACTGCAGCAAGTTCTAGGGTTGATCCTGTAATTATTACATTGCACGTGGCAGCAATAATAATGTGACCTATGGTATAGACTATTGCTCTTGCTATACTTGAGCCAATTAACTGTTTTTTTATCGCGTTAAAAAACCCTTTATCAATTTCAGACATTGCAAATAATATAGACCTAAAAGGCTAAAATTCAAGTTGAGTTACCAATACTTGCTTTAAGTACTTTAAGAATTAAATAAAAATGATAATTAGGTAATGAAATGAATGTTTCAATTTTATTTACGATTATTTTTATAATTTTTTATTTAGTTTTAACCATTATTACTATTAGAGCAAGAAAGTCAGCTCGTGTTGAGTATGGAGATGGTTTTAATAAAGATCTGACTAAAGCTATCAGAGCTCATGGTAATTTTTATGAGTTTACAGTTTTTTTTATAATTTCTTCTTTTTTATTAGAAATTTTGGATGCAAATCAAATTTATGTTTTCTTTGTAAATACTATATTTTTACTTGGTAGAATTTCACATGCTTACAGCATGTTAAAAGAAAAATTATTATTTAGAATGGTTGGAATGATGGCAACCTTATTTTGCTACGCTGTCAATTGTATCTATTTAATTATTTTATATTGGCAGTATTTTAATCACTTAGAATAAGTTATTTTTTTTCAACCTCATCCAACATACAAGGAGATGAGAAACTTTTATTAATTTCTATAAAATTTTCACTTTGGTTTATGTTGGGTTTTTGAAATAAATCGTTCATTCTTTTTATTCTCTTACTTGTAGTATATTCAAACCATGCTGGGTTAATTGCGTGAATGAATGCAGTAAAAAACGACCATAAACATTTAAGCCCAATTTTCATGGCAAAAAACATATGTTCAAAATACCCTTTATTTGCAAGTTCTAAATGTCTTTTGATTTTATTAAACATATCTAGTTAACAATCATAATATATATCGAAATTATGTGTGTGTATCAAACTACACAATTTCAAGACCTTATAAGAAATTTTTATTTAATTTTAATGCATTGAAACTGAGTAAATTAACACCATATATTAAATATGGATTTAAATAAATTTACTGAACGATCAAAAGAAATACTAAATTCGGCGCAAGTTTTAGCGATGATGCAAAATCATCAGCTATTACAACCTGTTCATTTATTAAATAGTATTATTGAAGATGATGATACTGCATCACTTTTACTAGTCCCTGCAGGATTAGATATAAAAAATGCAAAATTATCCATCGAAAAAGAATTAAAAAAAATTCCATCAGTTACAGGTAATTCAGGGGGCATTAGTGCATCTAAAGAGTTCGTGGTTACTATTGAAGAAGCTAAAAAAATCTCAAAACAAAAAGGGGATGAATATGTTCCAATTGAAAACATATTAGAAGCAATATTACATAGCGATAGGCATTTATTAAAATTATTACAAAATAATGGTTTTAATTTAAATAAATTTAAATCAGCTCTTGAGACAACACGCAAAGGTCAAAAAGTTACTAATGCAACTGACGATGCAAATTATGAAGCATTAAAAAAATATACAATTGATATTACTGAAAAAGCAAAAAATGGAAAATTAGATCCAGTAATTGGTCGTGATGAAGAAATTAGACGTGCAATTCAGGTTCTTTCAAGAAGAACTAAAAATAATCCGGTACTAATTGGTGAACCAGGAGTTGGTAAAACAGCAATTGTTGAAGGACTTGCTCTTAGAATTGTTAATGATGATGTTCCTGAAAGCTTAAGAGGAAAAAAATTATTAGCTTTAGATTTAGGTTTATTAATTGCTGGCGCAAAATTTAGAGGGGAGTTTGAAGAAAGATTAAAAGCAGTTCTTAAAGAAATTACAGCTCAACAGGGTGAGGTCATCGTATTTATTGATGAGATGCATACGTTAGTTGGTGCAGGTGCAGGAGATGGATCAATGGATGCATCGAATATGTTAAAGCCTGCTCTTGCAAGAGGGGAATTGCATTGTATTGGAGCAACCACCCTTGCAGAATATAGAAAGTATGTAGAAAAAGATGCGGCATTAACTAGAAGATTCCAACCTGTATTTGTAACGCAGCCATCGGTTGAAGATACCATTTCAATTTTAAGAGGCCTTAAAGAAAAATATGAAATGCATCATGGAGTGCACATTTCAGATAATGCACTTGTATCAGCGGCAGTGCTTTCAAATCGTTATATTACTGACAGGTTTTTACCAGACAAAGCAATTGATTTAATGGATGAAGCATCAAGTAAGCTTCGAATGGAAATAGATTCAAAACCAGAAAATATCGATGAGATTGATAGAAAAGCTATTCAGTTAAAAATTGAATAATAAAGATTTGTTATTATTATATAGTAGGTCGATTCCATTCCATTCCATTTCATTTCATTTCATTT
>JALRAW010000143.1 GCA_023257975.1 Candidatus Fonsibacter sp. | reverse complement strand
ACAATAGAAAAAAGTAAACAATATGGCCAGAACAAGCATTTATCTCAATTTCTCTGGAAATACTGAAGAGGCATTTTTGTTTTATAAATCCGTATTTGGTGGGGAATTTGGAAATGATGGCATTACTCGATTTGGTGACATGCCGACAATGGAAGGAGCTCCGCCTATGAGTGAAGCTGTTCAATCAATGATTCTACATGTTGAAATTGCTATTACAGGTGGACTCATTCTCATGGGAACAGATGCTCCTCAGGAACTTGGTTTTACAGTACATCAAGGCAATAATGTGAATATTAATCTTGAACCTGATACAAAAACGGAGGCTGAACGATTGTTTAATGCATTGAGCGAAGGTGGAACAATTCTACAACCACTTCAGGAAATGTTTTGGGGCGCCTATTATGGACACTTACAAGATAAATTCGGTATTAACTGGATGGTCAACTGCGCGAATGAAGCAATTTCTTGATGATCCGCAATGCTGATGGTCCTATTCCATGCATCGATATCAAGACACTCTCATCCAATTTTTTCAATGCCCGTACTGTTTTGATATCATGATCAATGAGCGCTCTTAAGGCAGGTTTTGACAATCCTGCATCACGAAGTGCAGGTTCTAATTTTTGAATCTTTGCTTCATAAGTTTTAGATATGCTCGGATTTGTAGTTAACACACATTTTTTCTTTCTGTGCCCATTAACTTCAATTCTTCTCATTAATGCTATTCGTTTGATTAAACCTTTGGGCAATTTCATGTCATAAGGAAATTGTATTGCTCCTTTGGAATATTTCCAAGGACCAAGTTCTTCTTGAAATGCTCGGATACCTGAGGATGTTGGATAAAATCCAATATGATGAGCATTTCCGGCAAAGTACACCAATACCCCATTCAACCTAAATGCAGGCATACCATATGAAATGCAAGCCTCCGCCTCTGGCAGAGCAGATTCCAGTATATGCTGCATTTCTCTAAGTTTTTGCAGCTTTAAGCCTTCAAAACGGCTTAAATAAGCGTCAAATGCATGTTTCATGATCCACCATTAATACATAACAATGAGCCGAAAATTAGAAAAATAAAATATGTGTTGCAACATATATGTTTAAACACATATATTTGCACCATGAAAGAGTCACCTTTACATATACGACTGAAGCAAAAGAAATTTGTGTGTGGGGTGTTATGGAACAAGAATTGAAACTGCGACCACAGGTCGCCAGAGGATTAAGAATTTTTGTTTTACATCCAAAAGGAAGAGTTTCTGTAACGCAAAGGAAACTTATGACCACAATAAATTCAAAAAATGTGTTTAACATTGCGGTAAAAGGGTCATTTGATGATTGCCAAACATTAGTAAAATCAATGTTTAGTGATCATCAATTTAGAACATCTATTAATATGTCAGGAGTAAACTCAATAAATTGGGCAAGAATAGTTGTTCAGATAGTTTATTATTTTTATTCACACTTTCGTTTATCTGAAAAAAATAAAAAAAGTGTTTTTTCAGTACCAACAGGAAATTTTGGAGATATTTATGCTGGCTACGTTGCTTATAAGATGGGTTTGCCTATCTCTAAATTAATTATTGCAACAAATGAAAATGATCTTTTATATAAATTTTTAAGAACCGGTATTTATAAACCTTCTAAAGTAAAATTTAGCATTTCACCTAGCATGGATATACAAGTAGCCAGTAATTTTGAAAGATTAATTTCTTCTTACTATAATAATAATTCTAGAAAAATATCAGAATTAATGAAGCAGCTTGCTATCAAGGGCTTTTATAAAATTAGTAAAAATATTTTAAGAAGAATTAAAAATATTTTTTATTCTAAGTCAGTTAATGCAAAAAATACTAAAAAAACTATCCAATTAGTCTATAACTATAATAATAAAATATTAGATCCGCATTCGTCCGTTGGATTGAAGGCTTTGGAAGATTATTATTCAGGCAATAGTAAGAAATTTGAGAATTTATTTTGTTTAGAGACAGCACATCCAGCTAAATTTGGAGAAACTATTTATAAAATATTAAAAAAGAATCCTACAATACCATCTGAGATTAGTAAAAATCTTAAAAAAAAGGAATTTTATAAAGTGCTTCCCAATAATTTAAATAAAATTAAAAATTATATAAATACTAATCGTTTGCATTAGCAGCATTTTTTGCAAGCATATCTACTTTATTATTATATTCGTTGATAGAGTGAGCTTTCACCCAGTTCCAAGTAATTTGCTTTTTACTAATGACGTTATCTAATTTTACCCAAAGATCTTTATTTTTTACATCTTTTTTATTAGCGCTCTTCCAATTATTTAACTTCCAATTATTAATCCATTTTTCAATACCATCTTTGACATATTTAGAGTCGGTATAGATCTTTATTTTTTTATCTTGTTTGATTTTTAATAAAGCATTTATAGCTGCTGTTAATTCCATTCTATTGTTTGTAGTTTCTTTCTCAGATCCAAATATTTCCTCTTCTTTGTTGTCTTGAATAATGACAGCAGCCCAACCACCTTTTCCGGGATTGCCTAGACATGAACCGTCCGTATAAATTACAATCTCATTCATCAAATAAAATATTCATTAAAATTTTTAATAGTTGAATGAAATTCAATTTTTTTAAGATATTCAAAAGGATCTTTAATTTTAACATTCGCTTTATTGTCGGTGTGATAAAAATCATATAGTCTTGTTAAAAAAAATCTCATAGCTGCACCCATAGACAGTATAGGTAGATATTTTTTTTCATCTTCACTTAATTCTCTTGTGGATGAGTATCCGTCTATAAGATTTTTAGCCTTTGTCATATTGAATGTAGAATTGTTGTCAAAACATATAGAGTTTAAACAAATTGCTATTTCATAAGCAAAGAAATCATTACAAGCGAAATAAAAATCTATAATTCCAGAAACTTTATTATTTGTAAAAAATATATTGTCAGGAAATAAATCTGCATGAATAATGCCTTGAGGCAATTCTTTAGGCCATTTATCTTTTAAAAAATTTAAATAATTCTTAGTTTTTTTTATAATAGATTCATCTAAATCTATTTTTTGTTTAATAATTTTATCAAAAATACTTTGCCAACTTTCAATAGATAAATTATTTTTTCTATA
>JALRAW010000123.1 GCA_023257975.1 Candidatus Fonsibacter sp. | reverse complement strand
AATTTTGCCCCTCTTTATAATCTAAATAATCATAAAAAATCTATGAAAACATTAGTGATTATACCTTCAAGAATGTCAGCAACTAGATTGCCAGGTAAACCTTTGTTACAGATAAATGGTAAATCGATCATTTCACACGTTTATGAAAGAGCTAATAATGCTAAAATTGGCGAGGTTGTTGTAGCAACTGAGGATAAAGAAATTGTAGATGATGTAGAAAATAATGGTGGAAGAGCAATTTTAACCTCTAAAAATCACAAAACTGGAACTGATAGAATATTTGAAGCACTAAATTTATTAAACAAGAAAGAAATTGATTTGGTGATGAATATTCAGGGAGATGAACCCAACATTGACATCGAAGATATTAAAAATTTAGAACTTAAAATGCGAGAAAATAATTCAAGGATTGGAACTCTAGCGGCAAAAATTGAAAAAAAAGAAATGTATATGAGGGGCCACAAGGATTATCCCCTTTTAATAATCATAAAATACTACCTGGAATGATCCTATCAAATGAGCCTGGATTTTATAAAGAAAATGATTTCGGAATAAGAATTGAAAATTTAATCTATTGTGAAAAAATTAATAATAATGATTCAAAATTTACAAATCTCACAATAGTTCCAATTGATAAAGACTGTATTAACAAGAAGCTTTTAAATAAAAATGAAATAAACTGGATTAACAACTATCATCAAAAAATCTTTCATATTCTGAAACCTTTTATGAACAATACTGAACTTAAATTACTAACTGAGGCTTGTTCAGCTATTTCTTGATAACTTTAACCACTCTTTTTCTTCTATAATTTTAACGCCTAATTCTTTAGCTTTATCGATTTTATTTTTTGTTGGATTGGAAAGACCAGTAACTAAATAATCTAATTTCTTATTAACTGAACTTAATATTTTAGCCCCTAAAGTTTCAGCTAAGGACTTTGCTTCAGATCTACTCATTGTAGAAAATCCTCCTGTAAACATAATATTCTTTCCTGAAAAAAAACTATCAATTTTTTTTTCTATAAAGTCTTGAATATTTAAAATCTTACTTAACTCGTGAACAACTTTGTTATTTTTTTTATCTTTAAAAAAATGCACTAACGACTCAACTTGAGTCTCACCAATTCCATCAATTTCATCTAAACTATTAATTTCATTCATCAGAAGATTTGGATTACAAAGTTTTAAAAAGTTTCTTATAGAAATAAAGTAACGTGATAAATTTTTAGCATTTTCTTGACCGATATGACGTATGCCAAGACTGTATATAAATTTTGCAAGGCTAATAGCTTTACTTTTCTCAATTGCTGACTTTAAATTACTAACTGACAATTCTCCCCAACCTTCTAATTTTTCTATTTTTTTATAATCAAGAGTAAAAATATCTTGAGGCAAACGAATAAAATTTAAAGACCAAAAATCCTCTACAATTTTTTTTCCAAAACCTTCAATATTAAGAGCTTCTTTTGAAACAAAATGTTTGATTTTTTCTCTTGCCATAAATTCACAATTAAATCCTGTGTCTGAGCATCTTTTAACCACATCTAATTTTTTTGAAGTTTCGTTATAATCTTTAACTGCAGGTCTTCCGCAGAGGCATTTGTCTGGAAAAACAAATTTTTTACTACTTTTGTCTCTTTTAGATTTAATAACTTCAACTACCTGAGGGATAACATCACCTGCTCTTTGAATAATAACTGTATCGTTTAACCTTATATCTTTTCTAATAATTTCATCTTCATTATGTAATGTTGCATTAGATACCAATACGCCTCCGACATTTACTGGATCTAATTTTGCAACTGGAGTTAACGCTCCTGTTCTTCCAACCTGAATTTCAATATTGCGAATTACTGTTGTGGCTTTTTCTGATGAAAATTTATGTGCAATAGCCCATCTTGGCGATGATGATAAACTTCCAAGTCTTTTTTGCAAAGTTAAGTCATTAACTTTATAAACAATACCATCAATATCATAATCTAATGAAGATCTTATTTCTTCAATATAAATATAACCTTTAATTATTTCATTTACTGAACTAAAAGTTTTTGTAAGCGGATTTATTTTAAAACCAATTTTTTTACAAAAATTTAAAAAATTTATATGTGTTTTAAATTTCTTTTCATCAATATCACCGATACTATGAGCAAAGAACTTCAATGGTATCAAAGCTGTTTTTTTTGAATCTTTTTGCCTTAATGACCCTGCTGCTGCATTTCTTGGATTTGCAAAATCATTTTTAATTTTTTCAAAATCTTTTTTTCCAATATAAACTTCACCTCTAATTTCAAATTCTTTGCCTGTGCTCTCACCATGAAGAATTTGCGGAATATCTTTAATGGTTAATAAATTTTCTGTTATATCTTCTCCATACTCGCCATCTCCTCTCGAAAGTCCTCGAATAATCTTATTATTTTTATAAATTAAAGACGCAGAAATGCCATCAATCTTAGGTTCTGCTGTTAATTCTATAGGAGTATCTTTTTCAAAATTTAAATAATTTCTAATTTTTTTCAAAAAATCTTCTACATCATCTCTAGTAAAAGCATTATCTAAGGATAACATTGGCACAAGATGTTTAACTTTAGAAAATTTTTCTGAAGGTGCAAAACCTACTTTTTTTGTTGGAGAATTTTTATCTTTCTTAAATGGTGAGATTTTAGATACAATTGAAGGTATGGAAAAAGGATTAGTTACATCACCTAGAAATGTTAAGTCAGATAAAAGAGATCTAAAAATATCAAAAGTATTAAATAGTAAGAACTCTGATGTTAAAGTTATGAACTTAATTACAGATCTTAAACAATATCAATTGAAAATTGAAGTTTTCTTAAAAGAATATAAAGAAAATCCAAATAACTGGGTACTTGAGTCTAATTGGAATGAGAAAACAAAGCAAAAAGAATTATCATTAGAACCAATTTGGTCTTTTGATTATTTAGATAAATATGTTTTTGCTCATTATGATATGGTATTCTTAATGTCTGGAACTATTTTAGATAA
>JALRAW010000120.1 GCA_023257975.1 Candidatus Fonsibacter sp. | reverse complement strand
ATTTTAGACATCAATATATCTCTATTATTTGCTAGATGGCTAACAGACTCTGTCATTCTCAATAAAGATTGCTCAAACCTATCGGTCCTTTGTTCAGCCTTTTCCAGATGATTTGTTAGTATCTCAACTTTTTCCTTTAGTGCTTTTCGCTCTGCCTTGAGAAACTCTACTGCTAGTTCATGTGCTTGCTTGTCATGTGTCAGCTGCTCGTTCTCACTTTGCAACTCTTCAAGTCTTTCGTCATTTGAGTTGTTGCTTGCAAGAGCTTTGGTAAGTTTCAATCCATCCTCAATGCTGACCACTCCCATGACAATATCTATTGAAAGGTTTTTTGCTAGAAAGGTGATGAATGAAACCTTTCGATCAGTTACTTCTTCATCATCCTTAACTAAATAAAATTCAACTGTTCGTGGAACTAATACTGATTCTCCACTCTCACCACTTAATTTAATCTTACCCTTATAACTAAAATTATCATCTTCTTTTAATTGACCAATTATGTTTCAGATTTGTTAAAGATTTGTGACAAAAAGTAACTTTTTAGTTGCAGAATTATTAAGAAACTAGAGGTAATAATACTGTAAATTCGCTGCCATTTCCTTCTTTACTAGAAATTTTAAGCTCACCTTTGTGCTGATTTAATATATGTTTTGTAATTGCGAGCCCTAATCCTGTTCCTTCTATTTTTAATTTTTTAATATTATCTGCTCTAAAAAATCTCTCTGTAATTCTATGTATGTCTTCCGTCGCTATTCCAAATCCTTCATCGATAACGGAGATTGAAGTGTAATTTTTTAAATTACTTTTATTTTCAGAGCTTTTAATCTTAATAGATTTTGAGTTATTGCTATACTTAATTGCATTATCTAGTAAATTTAAAAATACTGCTGATAATTTCTCTTTGTCTCCAATAACAAATCTTTCTGTTTCGTTTATATCTAAATTAATATTAAGTTTTTTTTCACTAATCTTTTTAGAATTTAATAAAATAACGTTTTCAATAACTTCTTTAATATCAACTTTGTCTTTTAATTTTATATGTTCTTGTAGTTCAATTCTGCTTAAAGACATTAAATCTTCAATTAAATCCTCCATTTTATTGGCCTCTGATTTCATAATTTCTAAAAATTTTTTTTGCGATTTGGGATCATCTTTTGCTGAGTCAGTAATCGTTTCTAGAAATCCTTTTAATGAAACAAGTGGTGTTCTAAGTTCATGACTTGCATTTGCGATAAAGTCAGATCTCATATTCTGACTTTTTCTCATTTCTGTAAAATCTCTAATAATAATTAAAGTATGATCAGATTTTATCGAAATAATACTAATTTTATAAAATTTAAAAACTGGAATTTTTAATTCAATATCAATCTTTTTTAATTCCTTATCAATTTTATTATTATCAATTGCATCTAGTAATTCTGGAATTCTTATCTGGCTACCAATATGTTTTCCCTCAAGATTTGATCCGAAATTTTCTACCGCAGCTTTATTGCTATAAGTAATAATATTAAATTTATTTAAAATAATGATTATATCCTCTAATTGATTAATAAATAATTCTTGAAGATCATTTTTAGTAAGTTTGTTTCCTAAAGTTTCTATATTATTTTTTTGAAAATAAGTTTTTGTAGAAATTGGTTTATAAAAAAATATTATTATAAAAAAAGTGTTGATAATAAACAGAATTTCAACAGTAATATTGGAATTTAAGAATAATATTAAAGTAACTAAAAATCCAATAGTGGATATAATTTTTAACATATTTTTTTTATATCTTATCGAATAATAATTATTTAGAAAGATTTATATGAAAAAAATCTGCATCATCTGTAATGCAAAAATTGGCTTCTTTAAAAAATATAAATTAAATAGAATTTATAAAATTCTTTCTAAAGAAAATAATGTAGAAATTTTTAAAACTGAAAAACCAGGACACGCAACCGTTCTTTGCAAAGTAAATATTAATAAATTTGATGTTATTGTTGTGGCTGGTGGAGATGGCACTATTAATGAAGTCGTTAATGGAATGAATGACAAGAAACCACTTGCAATAATTCCGTTTGGCACCGCCAATATTTTTGCTTTAGAGGCTGGAATCGGTGGAAGCGCAGAAAAAATAGCACAAACTATTTTATCTAATAAAACTAAAAAAGTTTATGTTCCTACTGTAAATAATAAAAATTTCATTTTAATGGCAAGCGCTGGCTTTGATGCCGAGATTGTAAAAACTATTCAATCATCTTTAATATTAAAAAATATATTTAAGAAATTATTATTTTTTTTTGTTGCTACATTAAAATTATTATTCTTTAATAAATATGAACTAAAAATATTTGCAAATAACAAAATTTATAAGGCAAATTGGATTATTATAACAAACGCTATGCATTATGGCGGTGCATTTAAATTAGCCAATGAGACAAATATTTTTGATAAAAAAATAATCGCTTATCTATTTAATAACTTAACAAGATTAAATTTTTTATGCTATTTTTTTACTCTTCTTTCAAACAAACAATTAAAAGAAAATAAAAACCTTATTAAAATAACGAGTGATGATATTTTTATAAATTCTAAAACTAAAACTCCAATTCAATATGATGGTGAATTTCTGGGTTATTTACCAGCACAAATTAAAAATGAGAAGAAAACAATCAATGTTTTAGTAAAAGAAGAATTAAACATACAAGCTGATCAATAATATTATCGCAGCGATAAGAACTAAAAAAACGATAACCGCTTTATTTAAAGGGAGATTATATAAATATCTAAACACAAATTAAAATTCTTTTGGTAAAGAATTATCTATTGAAACTCTATCTCCACCTTTGAAAAATATTGCAATCATTACCACTAACCAAAATAATGGATATTCATATCCACCTTTCACCCAAAGAAAACCATTTTTTAAATGAATATAAAAAGTCGCAACGGCTAAGAGTCCTATTAATTGAATTGCTACAAATCTAGTTAAAAATCCTAATGCCAGAAATATTCCACCAAAAAATTCTAATATCCCAATATAAATTGCTAATGGATAGGCAGGTTCTAATTGAACACTTTTAAAAAAATCAACGGTACCATTTAAATTTACAAATAATTTACTATAACCATGGGGCACCATCATTACTCCAGCAACAAATCGTATTAGTGAATAGGAATAATATGAGGTTGATTCATAAAATTTTTCTAAGTAAGGAATTATATATTTCGAATTTCTACTAACTCTCATAGTTGATAAATAGTATCAAATTTATAGGTTTGTATCAAAGTTTAATAAACCCATAATTGGTGCGCCCGGAAAGAGTCGAACTTCCAACCTCCAGATTCGTAGTCTGGCATTCTATCCAATTGAACTACGGGCGCTTAAATAATAGAAAAATTAAAATTTAATATCTTATTTTATTTTTTTTAATTAAATAATCATAGGTCTTTATTGATGCAAATAAATAATTGGAGTTGGCTAAAATTTATTGCCATAGGCAGAATATTATCTGCTTTAACCTTTTTTATGTACGTGGGTTCAGTACAGCAGTTAATTACTTTATGGAAATTATCTGCAACAGAGGCAGGCTTAATACAAACATCACTTGTAATAGGTTTTGCACTTGCTTTATTTATAAGTTCATACTGTTCAGACTTTTATAACCCAAATAAAATTCTTTTTATTTATTTAATTATAAATTTTTTATCCAGTTTTATTTTTTATTTAATTGCTAAAGATTTTTGGACGGCAACTTTTATTAATTTTTTTATAGGTTTTGCCCAAGGAGGAATTTACGGACCCTCCATACTCCTAGTATCTGAAAAATTTAAATCAAAAAACAAAGGAGCAGCTATGGGTGTAATGCTTGGCAGTCAATCTTTTGGATATGCAGTATCTTTATCTTTAAGTTACATTCTTACAACTAACTACGGATATAAAATAAGTTTTTTAACTGCATCATTAATTAGTCTTGTTGGAGCAGCTTTTCTTTTAAGAGGTGTATATGAAGATTTTTTCAAAAAATATAAATTTTTAGAAAAAAATAAAAAATTTTCTTTAAATCAAAATAGAAAAACTAAATTTTTAATAACGGGATATACTGCCCACGCTATTGAATTATTTGGTTTATGGTCTTGGCTACCAGTTTTCTTAAGTATTATAATTATAAACAAAATATCTATCGCAACTTTAAGTGTAGGCATTATTATTGGTTTTTCAATTCATTTGTCTGGCGTATTCTCCTCTGTAATTGCTGGATATCTTTCTGATCATTTAGGAAGAAAAAAAATTTTAGTTTCTTTTTCTTTATTTAGTGCAATTTTATCTTTTTTAATTGGCTGGACGGCAGAATTAGATTTATTTTTAATTGTTATAATTTCTATTTTTTATAGTTTTTTTGCAATTGGAGATTCTGGTGTTTTAACTGCTGCTTTAACGGAAAGTACACCAAAATATTGCGTTGGCAGAACCGTTGCTTATCGTTCAATTTTAGGAATTGGATTTGGGTCCGTAACACCTGCAGTTTTTGGATTTATTTTAGATATTACAAATAATCATCAACCTATAAGCTCACAAACAAACTGGATTTTAGCTTTTTCATTCTTAGGTATCGCAGGATTAATTGCAACCTTCTGCGCGTCACAATTTAAGTCTTAAAAAAATTAATTCATTCTTTGAAAAATATGGCTAAAAACTCCTGACCAAATTTTTTTATAACTGTTTTTATATAAAAAATTGAATACGTCACTACTCTCAAGATCTTTTTCGATTACTTCAATGCAAATTAATTCTGGAGAATATTTATCTAAATTCAAAGACTGGAGAGCTTCAAAATCTGCGCCCTCAACATCTATATTTAAAAAATCAATTTTTTGATCTTTGTATTTACTATCGTCTAATATTGATGTTAGTCTTTTAGATAAGATTTTCTTATTTAAAATATTTCCTTGAAAAGCATTTTTTGCATGGTTTTTTTTAATGGTTGACAATTGGGAGAGTTTTTTTTGAAAGAACATATCAATCTCTCCTTCTTTGTTTGAAACAGCTAGATTTAAATTAAAATCGTCTGGTCTTAAAAATTTAAATAATTTTATAGAAAAATCACTAATATCAATATTGATACCTCTCCATCCTTTTTGGTATAAAAGCATTGTATTATTCCTTTGCAAAGGATGATAACAACCAACGTCTACGTAAAATCCTTTGTTTTTACTCTTAAAATATTCTTTAATTACTAGATCCTCTTTATCCATTGAATAACTTTCTTTTTTATTAAAAAAATTATTTTTTATATATATGTTTTGTAAAATATGAATTTTTTCAAATAAATTAGAAAACATTTTAATCATTCTTTAAATATAATTATTAGATTTTAACAAAAACAATTTTGTTAAATAAGCCCTGAAATTTTTTGTACAAAAAGAGTATTAGAAAAACAATTAACAAAGAAAAGATTATTCTAAAAAATAAAACACCAGAGATATGAATCACCTGTGCACCTTGATTTGCC
>JALRAW010000046.1 GCA_023257975.1 Candidatus Fonsibacter sp. | reverse complement strand
ATTCTGGATAGTTGATTAGAGAAACCAATTTCAAAATTAAACTCATCTTGATGTTTTTTTAAAAAAACGAAATATAATTTATCAAAATATTCTAAATTTATTCCCCCAAGTGAAGCCAAAGCCATGTAAGTTCCACTTGATGGGTGAGTTAACATCCATTTGGGTCGATCTAAGTCAAATCTGGTTGATCGTCCCGCCATCGGCATTATTAAATTATTCATATTCTCCCAATCTATGGATGATATCAGATAGCAGCTTGATCTCTCTTGGCTTAGAAAGATATGGCTCAATTCTAAGGAAATTAATAACCTGTAAGATCTTAAAGGCTTTTGAATTAACTTGTAAACTAAACTCATTTTCAATCTTAGTCCACATATAATTAAAAATTGAGATATATCTGATTTTTTCTAAAGTAACATCTTTAAATTTTAAAATCTGTAAAAGGGATTTTTTTCTTCCGTCTTGAGAAATTTTAATACCATTTTTTTTTAAAAGAGTGGGCGATACTATCTTGTTTGACAAAATAGTTTTAAATTCATTTAAGTTATTGATTTTGTTGACAAATTTAGACTTTCTAATTTTAGATATAAAATTATATTTAATGGCCAAAGGGGTTAATCTTAAATCTGCGTTATCTGCTCTCAGGGTTAATCTGTATTCTGCTCGCGATGTAAACATTCTATACGGTTCACTGACACCTTTAGTAATTAAATCATCAATCATCACTCCAATATAAGACTGTGATCTTTGAAATTTTATTGGTTCTAAATTTTTAACTGATTGAGCAGCATTAAGACCAGCTACAATTCCTTGTGCGGCAGCCTCCTCATATCCTGTTGTTCCATTAATTTGACCAGCAAGATATAAATTTTCAATTTTTTTTGTCTTAAGAGTGAAATCTAACTCAGTTGGGAACACATAATCATACTCAATTGCATAACCAGGTCTAATCATTCGAACATTCTCTAAACCATTGATTTTAAATAATATTTCTTGTTGAATTTCTTTAGGAAGAGAAGTTGATATACCATTTGGATAAACTATATTTGTTGTGAGACTTTCTGGTTCTAAAAAAATTTGATGACGCTGCTTATCTCTAAATTTTACAATCTTATCTTCAATAGAAGGGCAGTATCTAGGTCCGACACTTTTTATTGAACCGGAGTACATCGCACTTCGTTTTAAATTTTTTTCAATAATTCCATGAACCTTGTCATTAGTATAAGTCACTCCGCAGGAAATCTGTTTGGCATTAATTTTTTTTGTTAAATAAGAAAAAAAATAGGGTTTTTCATCAGCATCTTGCATTTCAAGCCCTTCATAATTAATTGTTGATCCATCAAGTCTTGGAGGTGTTCCGGTCTTCAATCTGCCAATTTTAAAGTTAAATTTTTTTAACTGCTCACTTAATCCTATGGTTGGTTTCTCATCTATTCTTCCAGCTGAAATCTTTTCATCTCCAATATGAATAAGGCCATTTAAAAAAGTTCCAGTCGTTAAAATAAATTTTTTTGCTGAAAATGAATTTCCAGACTGAGTTTCTATCGAAATAATTTTATTTTTGCTAAATTCAAACTTTATTACAGGGTCATAAAAAAGGCTTAAATTACAGTAACTTAGTAACATTTCTTGCATGTATTTTTTATAAAGCTCTCTATCTGATTGTGTTCTTGGTCCTCTAACAGCATGTCCTCTACTACTATTTAATAATCTAAATTGTATTCCTGATTGATCGGCAACAATTCCCATAATACCGTCTAAAGCATCAATTTCTCTAACTAGATGACCTTTACCTAATCCTCCGATTGCCGGATTGCATGACATTTCGCCAATTGTAGAAAGTGAGTTTGTGATAAGAGCAGTATTAACCCCTGATCTTGCAGAAGCAGCAGCAGCTTCGCAACCGGCGTGACCAGCTCCAATTACATTTATGTCAAAGTTCTTTTGTAAATTCTTATGGGGTTTATCGAAGAATCCGAAGTGGTCGTTGATATAGGAAACAATTTCTATATGGACGATTATATCCTGTTACTGAGCCTGTAAAGCCTCCGCAGAATTAGGGATTTTAGGCAATTAGGGTTAGTTTTGCAAAAATTTTCAAACGTATGTCAACCACCGCAAATAAACAGCTGGATTTTGCCCTTCCCTATAAAGTAAAAGACATTACCCTTGCAGAATGGGGACGCAAAGAAATCAGACTTGCAGAAGCTGAAATGC
>JALRAW010000147.1 GCA_023257975.1 Candidatus Fonsibacter sp. | reverse complement strand
GGAGAGGCGATTGAATTGAATCATGTGAATGATTTCGTTCCCATTGACGAGGATTGGGGAAAAACCAAGGAGCACATAGTTTATAATAACCATATTTTATATGGAGCGGATGTTAAATCATTTAAAATCACCAGTTCATTTGAAGAAGATGTAAAATTAGAAATAGTAATCGGTAAAATCAATAGTGCAGATGCAAAAATTGCTGGAATAACACCGGCAGTATTAACTTTTAAAGGAAGATGAGAAGCGTCTCCTCCGTATAATTTATTCCCTATTTGTCTTTTAGGATAATGAATTAAAATCTTCCTTTGAGCACGCTCTACAAAAACGATAAAATAAATAGCTGCAATAAGAATGGCTATAATAACTATAATTGCTCCTGCAGAAATAGCACCTGTTCTTCCAAGTTCAAAAGTGGAAGCTAAAGCTCCTGGAATTTCAGCAACAATTCCTGCAAAAATAATTAAAGATATACCATTGCCTATGCCTCTTGCTGTAATTTGTTCTCCAAGCCACATTAAAAGTATTGTTCCTGTTAATAATGTAATTGTAGTTACTAATCTAAAATAAAATCCAGCTTCTAAAACAATTCCTTGTGAATTTTCTAAACTAACTGCTACTCCATATCCTTGAACAATTGCTAAAATAACTGTGCCATATCTAGTATATTGAGTAATCTTTCTTCTACCAATTTCACCTGAGTTTTTTAAATTTTTAAAATAATCTGTAACACCAGTTAATAATTGGATAATAATTGATGAAGAAATGTAAGGCATAATCCCTAGTGCAAGAATAGCCATTCTTGATACTGCTCCACCTGCAAATAGATTAAACATCCCAAGTAATGATCTTTGATTATTAGAGATCAATCCTTTTAGTGCCTGTGCATCAATACCTGGTAAAGGAACGTAGGTACAAAATCTATAAACAATTAATATAAATAAAGTATAAAAAATTCTTTTCTTAAGATCGTCTAATGATGAGTTTGACTTTAAGGAGTCAACTGAAGCAAAAGAACTAGACATAAAAACTATTTAGCCTCTGCTTGTTTCAATAAATTAACGCTACCGCCCGCTTTTTCAATTTTACTTTTAGCAGATGCGCTTATTTGATGTGCCTCTATTTGTATTTTTGATTTAATATCACCATTGCCTAAAATTTTTAATTTCTTAAAATTATTTTTAATATTTTTAACTTTTCTAAGACTATCTAATGTAACTTTAGTCGTTGTGTCTAATTTCTTTTTCTCTATTAAATGCTGAATATCATTTAAGTTTATAATCATTTGATCATAAGAATTTTTTTTTATAATTGCGTTAAAACCCCTTTTAGGAAGTCTTCTATAAAGAGGCATTTGACCGCCTTCAAAACTTTTAATAGTTACACCGGATCTTGCTTTCTGGCCTTTAACACCTCGTCCAGCAGTCTTTCCTTTTCCAGAACCTATTCCTCTTCCATATCTTTTTGCTTTTTTATAAAGAGAAACGTTTAATGTATTTAATTTCATAAAATTATCTTCTTGCTACAACTTCACTAATTTTTTTACCACGAAGTATAGATATGTCCTTAGGCGATCTCTGTTTTGATAAGGCTAACATACATGCCCTAACAACATTGTAAGGATTTGATGACCCAATTGATTTAGCAACAATATCTTGCATACCTAGCATCTCACATATTGCGCGGATTGATCCACCAGCAATAATTCCTGTTCCTGCAGGTGCACTTCTAAGAATTACTTTTCCAGATCCACTTTTTCCATAAGTATCATGGTGTATTGTTCTTCCTTCTCTTAATGGAACTTTAACTAATGAGCTTTTAGCTTCTTCTGATGCTTTTTTAATAGCATCAGGAACCTGCTTAGCTTTACCATGGCCATAACCAACTAAACCTTTTTGATTTCCAACTACTACTAGTGCTGCAAACCCAAATCGTCTTCCACCTTTAACGACTTTAGTAATTCGGTTAATTGCAACTAACTTTTCTTTAAGTTCTGATTGTGTATTCATAAATTAAAATTTTAAACCTTCTTTTCTTGCAGAGTCTGCTACTGCTTTAATTCGTCCGTGATATTTATATCTGCCTCTATCAAAATAAACTTCTTTAATTCCTTTTTCCAAAGCTCTTTTTGCTACTAATTTTCCAACTTCAACTGATAATTCCATTTTTTTCTTTTTATCAATAGCTTTTTCAACTGATGATGCTGAAACTAATGTTTGATTTTTTGCATCATCAATAACTTGTGCATAAATATTTTTTAAAGATCTAAAAACGGTAAGACGCAATCCTGTTGGATTGTATTTTTTCATTTTCTTTCTCATTCTACTCTGTCTTTTAATATCGTTAGCCATATTATTTATTTCTTTTTACCTTCTTTTCTCAAAACAAATTGATCAGAGGAAGTTATTCCTTTACCTTTATAGGGTTCAACTGGTTTTAAAAACTTAATATCAGCGCATACTTTTCCAACTAATTCTTTATCAATTCCCTTAATTTTTATTGATGTTTGTTTATCTATCGCAACTTCAATACCGTCAGGAATATCATAATGAACATCATGACTAAATCCTAATTGAAAAATAATCTTTTTACCCTGTAATGTGGCTCTAAAACCAACACCTGTTAATTTTAAATCCTTTTCAAATCCTTTTGAAACACCAATAATACCATTATTAATTAAACTTCTATGCAAACCCCATGTAAGTTTGTTTGCATTTTTTTTATCAACTGGTTCAAGAGAAACTTTATTGTCAGCGACTACAACTTTTAAAATACTTTGATCAACAACGATTTCTTTTTTACTTTTAGCGCCTTGAATAATAACTTTATTATTTTCAACTTTTACAGTCACTCCAGATGGTAATGCTATAGGTGTTTTTCCAATTTTTGACATATCTTAAGAAACCTTACAAAGGACCTCCCCACCTAGTTTTTTTTCTCGAGCTTCGTTATCAGAAAAAATTCCTTTAGAAGTGGAAATAATTGATATTCCTAATCCATTTTGAATTTTTTGGATACTTTCTGATCTAGAATAAATTCTTCTTCCTGGTCTTGAAACTCTTTCAATCTCTTTAATAACAGGATCCCCATACATATATTTTAAATTTATTTCTATTGTTTCAAAACTTTTATCTTTTGAAACAGTATATTCTTGAATAAATCCTTCTTTTTGCAGAACATCTAAAACTGCTTTTCTTAATTTTGAACCTGGAACTGAAACTTTTTTTAAACCACGCATTTGTCCATTTCTTATTCTTGTAATCATATCACCAATTGGATCTGTAATTTTCATATTTCCTCCTTACCAGCTAGCTTTTGTCATGCCTGGAATCTTTCCACTAGAAGCAAACTTTCTAAGTGCAATTCTCGACATTCTTAATTTTCTATAATAACCACGAGATCTTCCGGTTATTTCACATCTATTTTTAACTCTGTTTTTTGCAGAATTTCTTGGAACCTTTGAAAGTTTTAAACTGGCTAAAAATCTCTCATTCAAAGATAAAGTTTTATTCATAATAATTTTTTTGAGTTTAGATCTTTTATTTTCATATCTTTTAGCCATTTTTATTCTTTTTAAATTTCTCTCAATTGAACTTCTTTTTGCCATTTAATTAAGCTCCTTATTTTTTTCTTTATCTTTGCCTTTTTCATTATCATCGACTTTTTTAACTTTTTTCTTATCTGCTGAAAAAATTCCAACTTTTGCAAAAGGAAAATTAAAACTATCAAGTAACATTCTAGCTTGCTCTTTAGTTTTTGCAGTAGTTACAACTGTAATATCTAGTCCTCTAATTTTATCTACTTTATCAAAATTTACTTCTGGAAATATGATATGTTCTTTTACTCCAAAACTGTAATTTGCTTCGCTATCAAAACTATTAGGATTTAATCCTCTAAAGTCTTTAATTCTTGGTAGTGCAATATTCACTAAACGATCTAAAAAGAAATACATTTGATCTCTTCTTAAAGTAACTTTTAAACCTAGAGGAATGCCTACTCTTGTTTTAAAATTAGAAATAGATTTTTTTGATTTTGTAACTTGAGCTTTTTGACCTGCAATAGCTGAAAGATCATCTTCTGCACTTTTTAAAATTTTATTATCTGTTCCGTCTAACCCAAGTCCCATATTTAAAACTATTTTTACTAATCTAGGCGCTTGCATTTTATTAGTAAAAGACAGGTTTTTACATAAATTAGGCACTATCTCTTTGATATATTTTTCTTTTAACCTAGGAACTAATTTCATTTTTTACTCTTGGTTTTTGGTTTTTCCTCTTTTGCAACTTTTTTAGTCTCTACTTTTTTTTCAACTTTTTTTTCTAATTTTGCTTCAGACAATTTAACAACATTTGATATATCAATCGGTCTTTCAATAGTAATAATTCCGCCTTTTTTATCTCTTGTTGGCTTTTGATGTTTTTTCTTTTCGTTAATCCCTTTGACTAAAAGTTTTCTAACATCAGGAAATACCTTAATTACATTGCCTGTTTTTCCTTTATCGTCACCTGTAATAACTTTTACATTATCTCCTTTTTTAATTTTTAATTTAATCATAGTACCTCGGGTGCTAAAGAAATTATTTTCATAAAATTTTTATTTCTTAATTCTCTAGTTACTGGACCAAAAATTCTAGTTCCTATTGGCTCTCCATTTGGCTGTACTAGAACAGCAGCATTAGCATCAAATTTTATTGAAGTACCATCTAGTCTTTTAATTTCTTTTCTTGTTCTTACGATTACTGCTTTATGAACATCTCCTTTTTTCACCTTTCCTTTTGGAATAGCATCTTTAATTGAAACAACAATAATATCTCCAATTGTTGCATATCTTCTTTTAGAACCGCCTAAAACTTTAATGCACTCCACTTTACGAGCTCCAGTATTGTCAGCAACAAATAATTCTGTTTGTACTTGGATCATTTATTTATCACCTCCAACAACTATCCAGCGCTTTAATTTAGAAATTGGTTTGCTCTCTATTATAGAAACTACATCTCCAGTTTTAGATTTATTTTTTTCATCATGAGCGTGATATTTTTTATAAGTAGTCATCACTTTTTTATATTTAGGATGAACAAATCTTCTACTGACTTCAACAACAATAGTTTTGTCACTTTTATCGCTAACTACTATTCCTTTTAAAATTCTTTTAACCATTATTTAACTCTTTTTAAATTAATAAATGTCTTAACTTTTGCAATAGAGCGTCTATTAATTTTAATAGAAGCTGTATTTGTTACTTGACCGTTTTTTTTCTTAAATCGAATATTAAATTGTTCTTTTTTTAATTTTTCTAATTCAGAAAGTAATTGATCCTGAGTTAATTTTTTTATTTCTTTTGTTTTCATTATTGCGTTCCTAATCTTTTAACCATCTTAGTCTTAATAGATAATTTTGCTTGGGCTCTTTCAAATGCTTCTTTGGCAATCATTTCATCAACGCCATCAATTTCAAAAATAATTCTTCCTGGCTTAACTCTAAATACATAATATTCTAAGCCACCCTTACCTTTACCCATCCTAACTTCTATTGGTTTTTTTGTTACTGGAATGTTTGGGAATATTCTAAGCCAAACTCTACCCGCTCTTTTCATGTGTCTAGTCAAAGCAACTCTTGCAGCTTCTATTTCTTTAGAAGTTACTCTATTAGGTTCGATAGCTTTTAATCCAAATGATCCAAAGTTTAATTCAGCGCCTCGAGTAGCAACTCCATAAATTTTTCCTTTGAAAGCTTTTCTATATTTAGTTCTAGCTGGCTGTAACATTTTCTTTCTCGTTTATATTTTTAATTTCAGAGTCTTCATTTTTTTTCTTATCATTTTCAAAAACAATACCTTTATAAATCCAGACTTTAACACCAATAATTCCATAGGTAGTTTCTGCTTCTGCTTCACCATAATCAACATCGGCTCTTAATGTATGAAGAGGAATACTTCCTTCTCTTAACCACTCTGTTCTTGCGATCTCTGTGCCAGCTAATCGTCCAGCAACAGTTATTTTAATTCCTTTAGCGCCTAGTCTTAGAGTAGATTGCATAGCTCTTTTCATAGCTTTCCTATATGCAATTCGTTTTTCAAGTTGTTGAGCTACATTTTCTGCAACTAAATATGCATCTAACTCAGGTTTTCTAATTTCTTTTATATTTACTGATACCTCTGAACTTGAAATTTTATTTAGATTATTTTTGATTTTATCGATGTCAGAACCTTTTTTTCCAATTACAAAACCTGGTCTTGATGTAAAGATTGTTACAATGCATTTTTTAGTAGGTCTTTCGATAAAGATCTTTGAAATACCTGAATTTTTTAAGTTCTTATGAATGTATTGTCTTATTTTAAAGTCTTCGATTAAATATTGGCCATATTCTTTTTTCTTAGCAAACCACATTGAATCCCAATTTTTATTAATACTTAATCTAAAACTAATTGGATTAACTTTTTGTCCCATGGTTGCATTTTTAATATAACTGCTTGTTAATCCTTTAAAGTTACGCCCGCTAGGCAGCAGAAACTCTGTGATACTTAATGTTAAATGCACCGTCTTTGGATACACCGAAGACGAAGACGAAATCGTGT
>JALRAW010000142.1 GCA_023257975.1 Candidatus Fonsibacter sp. | reverse complement strand
AAACAAATACAAAGCAATGACAAAAATTTGAACAATCAATCTTCTGAGTGGAAATGATGAAATGTTCTTATTTGGCATCCAACATTATTTGACACAACAAGTTTTGAGACTAGCTCCCCATGTTGTTTTTGCCAAACAAATAATATGCTCTTTCTTCTTTATTTTGAACAATTTTATTAAAAACTCTGATGAGTTGTAGACGCTATCAATCGATTGTATATTTGGATTGATTAATTCAGGTAATAGATAATTCAAAATTTAAATGTTCTTAATTTTTTTTATTATTCTTTGGCATGCACATCCTGTGCAATTTCAGTTAAATGCCAAGTAGGATCATCAGAATTTAAATCTCTCGAAAAACTCCAAACATCATTAACTGTTTGAATTTCTTCAGGACTACCTTCAATAATATTATTATTAGCATCTTTAACGCAGGATATAATTTCACTCACAAATCTAGTTTTTACAGTATAAAAACTGTCTTTCTTGTCTACATTCTCTATTTTTGCTTTCTTAATCCCTATAAATGTAAATTGATTAACATATTTTTTGTTTTTTCTTTCATCAAGAACAGCAACGAAGCTTTTGTAAACTTCAGGGGAGGTTAGATCTTTTAAAGTCTTTTTGTCTGCAGCAGCAAATGCATTAACAATCATCTCATAAGCTGCTTGGGCGCCTTTTAAAAATGTCTCCTCTTTAAATTCTCTTAAATTAACATTTTCTTCAACTACTGATGACTTAACATCTTCAAATTGAGCATCAACTATCACTGATTTTTTTGCTCTAACGGCACTATCCTCTGCTCCTTTGCCAAGAACATTTCTAAGTCTTAAAATAATTATACCCGCTACTATTGCTAGCAATACAATGTCTATATATCCAAAATTATCATTCATTTAGGGGTATTTTAGATTAAATAGTTAAAAATTAATACATCTAAATTTAGATCGAATTAAATGATATTTAATATAAAAAAATATATTTAAATAATACAAAAGTTCATATTTTAAATGGAAGAAAAAAATAAAGAAAATTCTAAATACCAAATCATTGCAAACTACGTAAAAGATTTATCTTTTGAAATCCCATCACCAGATTGCTTTGTAGATGCCGCACAAAATCTTGGAAAATATGAAACAAAAGTTGATATTTCTAACAAACCACTAAAAAATGGGATGTTAGAATTGAGTTTAAAACTTATTTTTGAAGCACCAAAAGAAGTTCAAAATAAAATTCACGCTGAGGCATGTCTTGCAGTAATATTTAAAATTACAAACACAGAATTAAAAGCAGAAGAAGTTAAAAAGATCATTCTTGCAGAAATACCTGATTTATATGCAAAGAAACTAACAGATCTTATTACTGAATTATTTCAAAAATCTGGCTTTAAAGAATTTAAATTTAAGAAAGAAATTAATTTTAAAGAACTATACGAACAACAATCTGCTAATCTAACGCAAAAGCATTAGAAACATTCTTCTTTAAAAACTTCTTATATTCTTCCATTTGCTCCATCGAAACTTTAACAACAATACCCTCTCTGTTATCGTAGCTCAATTTTATCTTTTCATTAAAAGTTTTATCATTAGACATTAGATCAAGTGTTAATTCTTTTTTATCAACTAATTCGATATAAACTTTGGAAAGTAATTGGCAATCTAACAGCGCAGAATGTTTTTCTCTAGCCTCAATATTAATTTTAAATCTCTTGCACAGAGCATCTAAACTATTACCAACTCCTGGAAACTTCGATCTAGCGATCTGAAGAGTGTCTAAAATATTAGATTTTAAAATAGGTTTTATATTTAATCTTTTTAATTCATTATTTAAAAATCCAAGATCAAAATCGCCGGTGAAGGTGTGCGACCAGTGCGCGGAGCTCGTCCACC
>JALRAW010000162.1 GCA_023257975.1 Candidatus Fonsibacter sp. | reverse complement strand
AATAAAAGATAATATTAGTCCAGTTAAGAACCCTGCAAACACAACTTTACGAGCAAACTTTTTTCCAAAGAAACGATTTGCAAGTTCTGTAATAAAAAAAGAAACTGGGTAAGTAAAAGCACCCCAGGTTATTATTTCATTAAGCTGAAAGTAATTAAAAGGGAATTGAACTAAATAATTAGATGAGCAGATCACCACTGCCATAGCAGATGTGTACCAAAATATTTTTTTGGAAAAAATCAAAATTAACTAAACTTTTTTAATTTCTTTTTTAACTTTTACTTCTTGTCTAACTTTTTTTACGTGGGGTACAATAGTTAACAAAAGTTTTCTTATTTTTTTTACTCTAGGAGATAAATTTTTATTTTTAGCTCTCAATAAAAACTCATCAATTCCACCTCTAAAATCTACAGCTTTAATTGCACGAGTACAAATTTTGATACGAATATCACGATTTAATTTTTCACTTTTAAAAGAAACTTTCTTGAGATTTGGAAAAAATCTTCTTTTGGTTTTATTATTAGCGTGACTGACATTATGACCTGTTTGTGGTCTTTTACCTGTTAGTTCGCAAAGTTTAGACATATTTTCTCCTGCAAGGGATATAGTTAGATGATGAATTTACGTCAAGATATTTCTTATAAATCCTAGATTATTTGCAATAATTGATTTCTTGTTTTTACAAGATTAGTCCAATAATTATTATTTAACTTAAAATTTTCATGTTCCAAGTTTACCTGCCAATCGTAGAGGTCCATGTTAACATTTTATATTTATTATCAATAAGCGGCTTTATTGGTTTCTTAAGTGGTTTACTTGGTATTGGTGGTGGATTTTTAATGACGCCCGCTTTAATTTTTTTTGGCATTCCTCCAATGCATGCCATTGCAAATGGATCTAACAATATTTTAGCATCTTCTGTTTCTGGAACATTTGCCCATTGGTACAAAAAACAAGTCGACATTAAAATGGGTATTTATATTTTAAGTGGAGGAATTTTTGGTGCAACCCTTGGTATTTATTTTATTAAATTATTAATTCAAATTGGAAAAATTAATACGATTACTTCAATTTTATATTTTGTATTATTAACTAGTTTTGGACTTTTAATGTTCATTGAAAGTCTTGCTGAGTTTCGCAGAATAAAAAATAAAAAATTTATAAGACGAAAATTTCGTAAACATACCTGGATTCATGGACTTCCATTCAAAGTTAGAATGAACTCTTCAAGGCTTTACATTAGTATCATTCCACCAATATTTTTTGGATTCTTGATTGGAATTATTTCATCCATGATGGGCGTAGGAGGAGCTTTTATTTTAATTCCAGTAATGATTTACGTTATTGGCATGCCATCTAAACTTGTTCCGGGAACATCTTTATTTGTAATGATTTTTGTTATGACTTTTGTAACTTTCTTTCATGCTATCACTAATCATAATATTGATCTTATTTTAGTTTCTATTCTTATGCTCGGATCTGTTGTTGGAGTGCAATTAGGAACTAGACTTGGTATAAATTTAAAAAATGAAGAACTTAGAATTTTAATGTCCATTATCATTATTATTTTTGGATTAAAATTTGGCTATTCTTTATTTGTAGAAGAATTAAAATTTAAAATTTTTAAAAAAATAGATAGTCAAGATCACTTAAATTTCTTTCAAGATTTTATTTATCAATTTGTAAATACCAGTCCAATATTATATGCATTAACTGCTGTGATACTTGCTATATTAATTGGATACTTTAGCTCGTTTATTTTTAAAAAACTAAAATATTAATATGCCAATCGAAAAAAAAAAATTAGCAACAATATTGGGGCATCTCGGTCTTATTCCGTTTTTCGCACTTACAATCATTTTTTTTATTTCAAATTTTAATAACTATGTTGTGGATGTATATTTATTTTATGCAAATATAATTTTATCTTTTCTTTGCGGCAGCCAATGGAGTAAAATCTTAAATAGTAATATTTCTAGTAATAAAAATTTATTATTAACTTTAAGTGTTTTAGTCCCGGTTTTTTCTTTTATTTTAGATTTTTTTGCAAACCAAGATATAAAAATTGCAATCTACATGGTGCTATTTTTCGCAACTAACTTTATTGATGGTAAAATATTTTCTGAGTCTAATAATGTTTGGTATTTAAATCTAAGAAAAAGACTAACCTTTTTAGTAATTTTAACTTTGGTGATTAATTTATTTGCTGTCAACGCCTATCGCTTCTTGTAAAGAAGAAAATCCATCTCTTTTTAAAAGCTGAGTTAACTCTTGCTTAATAGATGTTATAACAAAAGGTCCTTTGTAAACTAAACCTGTATAAAGCTGTAATAAAGAAGCCCCCGCTCTTATTTTTTCATAAGCCGAGATTCCTGAGTCGATCCCCCCTACGCCAATTATCGGAACTTTTCCTCTGATAATTTTAAAAAACTTTTTAATAATTAAATTTGAGATTTCTTTAATAGGAGCACCTGATAAACCACCTGTTTCATTTTTTTGTTTATTAATTAAATTTTCTCTTAATTTAACTGACGTATTTGTTAGAACTAATCCATCTAAATTAAATTCTAAAATACTTTTACAAATCATATCAATATCAACGTCATTAATATCTGGTGATATCTTCAAAACAATGGGGGTTTTACTACTTAATGTACTTTTTATATTCAAAATTTCACTTAATAATTTTTTTAAATTTTCTTGTTGATGAAAATTTCTTAAATTTTCAGTATTGGGTGATGAAATATTTATGCATATATAACTGCATAAATTATGAAAATTTTTAAAACATTCTACATAATCGTCAACTCGCGATGCACTATCCTTGTTCGGCCCAATATTAACTCCTAAAATTCCCTCTAAACTTTTACTCTCAATTCTACTTCTAATTTTAACTAAACCCTGACTTGGAAAACCCAAACGATTAATAATCGCTTCATCTTCTATTAATCTAAAGACTCTTGGCTTTATATTTCCCTCTTGTGCTTTTGGAGTAATAGTTCCAACTTCTACAAAACCAAATCCTAAAGCAAACATCTTATCAAATACCTCGGCATTCTTATCAAATCCTGCTGCTAAACCTAATGGATTTGAAAATTCTTTTCCTAAAATATTAATTTTTAAAATTTCATCATCTTTTGATGAAAAAATAGGAATATAAAGATTTTTTAAAAACTGAATGGCTAAGGAATGGGCAAGTTCAGGATCCAGCTTATTAATAAAAGAATTAATAATCTGAAAATTCATTTTTATGATTAATCATTAATAGATTTATTAATTAAATTTACAGTTTCTTTAATACCATAAAAACTTATAAACGAGCCCATTCTAGGCCCCTGTTCATCTCCAAAAAGTACCTCATAAATCATTTTAAACCAATCTCTTAGCCTCTCTTTTGAATAATGTTTCTTGCCAACAGCATAAACTATGGTTTGGATCTCCTCTGGCTGAAGATTTGGACTCATTTTAGAAATTTGCTCAGAAAGATCTTGTAGTGCTTTTTTTTCTATTGGATCAGGTTTTCTAAATTTTTTATTAATTTTTACAATATCATTAAAATAATTAATCGCGTTTAAAATAAGTTTTGCAAGAATAGGATGTTTTTCTTTAACTAAATTTGGACTAAAGTTCTTAATAAATTTCCAAATAACATCTTCTTTATCTGTATTACTTACGCTGACTAAATTAAGCAAAATGTTAAAGGAAATAATTATTTCTTCTTTTGGTGGGTTTCCATCATGAATATGCCAAACTGGATTTCCAAGTTTTTCTTTTTCTTCTTGTTTTTCAAATTTAGAAATAACTTCTAATATTCAAACATTAAGAGGTTCAATAACTTCTGCAACTAATATAATTGCAACATCAAATATTCTTTGCAGATTTTATTTTGGTGATGGCTGTAATATAAGTAATATTTTAGCACAAAATATTATTGGTATTGGTGAAGTTAAAAATGGAGGAACAGGAAGAAGTAATTTAACATCTAATTGTTTAATTGTTGGTAATGGAAGTAATTCAGTTATATTAACAAATGATTTATTTTGGTCAAATAATCGTTTAGTTTTTACAAATAATACAAGTTTAATTATAAGTAATGTAGCACCTATAATAAATGTTCCATTCCTTTCAAATAGTCATTTTGCAGAAATTTTAAATATAAGTAATGGAGGAACTGGTAATTCAAATTTTATAAATAACTCAATTCCATTTATATCATCAAATAGATTTATAACATCATCTAATTTTTTTTGGAGTAATACCGAAAGTAATTTATATATTAGAGGTAATATTATAATTTCTTGTAATATATTTGGTATAGGTTCAAATATAACTGCTATAAATCCATCAAATTTTATAAGTAATGTACCTGTAAATTGTGGAGGAACAGGAAGTAATTTCTTTAATACTGGTTCAATATTATTTGGAAATGGTTTTTCAAATATTTTAACAAATCAAAATTTAAATTGGAATTCTCTAACAAATACTTTAAATGTGAGTAATGTAAATATATTTAATAGTTTAATAATTAATGGTTCAAATGCTTCTAATATTGATGCCTCTAAATTAATTAATGTGATATCT
>JALRAW010000107.1 GCA_023257975.1 Candidatus Fonsibacter sp. | reverse complement strand
CTTCCGAAGTTCGCCCACCTTCCGCTGATCCTGAATCCCGATCGAACCAAGATGAGCAATAATAGCAGTTAAAGGAGTCTTCAACTCATGAGAAACAATATTAAGAAACTCAGACTTCGTCTTATCAAGCTGCTTCAAATTTTCATTAGCACGATTCATATCATCCATAATATTTAATTTATGGGTTTAATTAATATTATTATTCCATTTATAATTTTAATATCTGTTGTAGTTTTTGTACATGAGTATGGTCATTACTATTATGCAAAAAAATATGGAGTTAAAGTTACAGATTTTTCAATTGGCTTTGGTAAAGAATTATTTGGCTGGACAGATAAAGATGGAACACGCTGGAAGATTTGTCTTATACCTTTAGGAGGGTATGTAAAATTTTTTGGAGATACAAACGCCGCAAGTCAACCCGAGAAAGTTTCAAATTTTTCAACATCTGAACAATCTTATTTACTTGCTACTAAAAAATTATACCAACGTGCCATTATCGTATCGGCAGGACCTATTGCTAATTTTATTTTAGCGCTTGTCATTTTTTCTTGTGTATTCATGTTTTTTGGCAAAGATTTTTCTGTTCCTGTTATTCAAGACGTTAAAATAGATAGTCCAGCTTACAAGTCCGGATTAAAGAAAGGTGATCAGATCATCACAATTAATGATAAAAAAATTACAAGTATTACAGAAGTTTCGCAGTCTATTGCTTTATCGGAAACTAATTTAATTAACATAACAGTTCTTCGAGATAAAAAAGAATATGATTTTCAAGTCCAAGCAATTTCAGAAGCAACTAAAGATCAATTAGGAAATAATATAAACCGAAAAATGATTGGTATACAAATTATTCCACTTAATAATGAACTTAATAGACAAAAATTAGGACCTGCTAAAGCAATTTATTATTCACTAAAAGAAATTTGGTTTACGATTTCAACTACCATGAGCTACGTGGGCAAGATGATCATCGGAACTGAAAAAGCCGATCAGTTAGGGGGACCAATAAAAATTGCACAGATTTCAGGACAAGTTGCTGAACTTGGAATTGTTCCTTTTTTATCCATAATGGCTTACATTTCTATAAGTTTAGGACTGATTAACTTATTTCCAATTCCATTATTAGATGGTGGTCACTTGTTATTTTATTTTTATGAATTTGTTAGAGGCAAACCTTTAAGTGAAAAGATGCAAACTTACTTTTTTAAATTTGGTTTATTTGTACTTTTTGCTTTAATGTTTTTTTCGACTTATAACGATCTTAAGGGCCTAGGTCTTTTCTAAAAAGCTATATAAAACATAGCTTTATTGAAAATCCTTATAAATCATATCAACATCTAGTGTTTAAAAATTAAGCAAATACTACATTTATGTTGATTTCCTAGGTTTTTTAAAGATTATTTAAATATTAACGAATCAAAAGGGTTAAAAATGAACAAAAAACAATTAGTGGCTAAAATAGCCTCTGCTTGCAATATGGGCAAAAGTGATGCCGAAAAAACCTTTGATAAAATACAAGACATTATTCTAGATTCATTGAAGAATGATGAAACTGTAAAAATCGCAGGTTTTGGTACGTATAAAGTTGCAAAAAGAAAAGCTAGAACTGGAAGAAATCCTAGAACTGGTGAAAGTATACAAATCGCAGCTTCTCAAAAAGTTAAGTTTTTGCCAGCAAAAGCTTTAAAAGAGATGTTCAATAAGTAATTTTTTTTTAATAACTCAGCCGTAAATGGCTGAGTTATTAATTTTTAAGTTCTCAAGTAATTTTAAAATCTCTAATTTTTTAATTTTTTTCAACCTTAACTTGTTTGTATATAAATTTAATTAATTTATAATTTAATTAAACAATTTGGAGAAAAATATGTTTTCTAAAGAACTAAACGCAAAATTAGATGAATTCCATCTTTTAAAACATCCATTCTATCAAGCGTGGAATGAAGGTAAATTAAGCAGAGAAATTATAAAAGATTACGCTGAGCAATATTATCATCACGTAAAAGCTTTTCCTCGTTATATAAGCGCAACTCACTCTTTATGTGAAGATATTGCTAATAGAAAGATTCTATTAGAGAATTTAAATGATGAAGAAGATAAACATAATGATCACCCTAAGTTATGGAAACAATTTGCTGTGGCATTAGGAGCGGATAAAAATGAAATCGAAAATGTAAAATTAGAAAAGTACACTTCAGAAATGATTGATAACTTTTTTAAACAAGGAAGATCAACTTATGCCGAAGGACTTGCTTCTTTGTACACTTACGAAAGACAAATACCAGAAATCGCAGACGTTAAAATCGAGGGTCTTAAAAAGTTTTACGGCGTAAATTCGGACTCTGGACTTGCATTTTTTGAAACTCACAAAAAAGCTGACGTGTATCACAGACAAGAGTGTGAAGTTTTACTAGATAATCTCTCTAAGGAAGATCAAGCGAAAGCTGAAAAGGCAGCTCTTAAAACTGCAAAACATCTTTGGAATTTTCTTTCAGGCGTAGCTCAAAAACATAATCTAAGCGTTCCAGCAGCAGCCTAAATTTTTTTTAAATATCCTGTGGCAAATTAGACCACAGGATATTTATTTGATTAGTTTAAGATATTAATTATGACAATTGAAAGACCCTCTTCAAAACCAGAAAATGCTTTTTTTTCATCAGGACCTTGTGCAAAACGTCCGGGCTGGTCTATTACTAATCTTCCAATTTTTACTTTAGGAAGATCACATCGATCTAAAATTGCTAAAGATAAATTAAAAGAATTAATTAATTTATCAAAATCATTATTAAAACTTCCAACTGATTATAAAGTTGGGATTGTGGCTGGTTCAGATACAGGCGCAATTGAAATGGCAATGTGGAGTTTGTTAGGAGTAAATGGAGTTGATGTATTGGGTTGGGAAAATTTTGGTAATGATTGGGTGAAAGATGCTGTTAGTCAATTAAAACTAAAAAATTTAAATGTTCATAAAGCGGATTATGGAAAACTTCC
>JALRAW010000085.1 GCA_023257975.1 Candidatus Fonsibacter sp. | reverse complement strand
CATGGCGCCATGTTGTAGTCGTGCATGTAACGCTTCGAGGTCTCAGGTGTGATCGAGTCGATCATCTGATTCATCTTTGGCATCGCCATTGTCAACACGTTAAGAACTTGAGTCTCACCGCGCTGAAACAAACCAGTGCCGTGTGCTGTCGGTATCAAACCAACTTCGGCTGAAATCGGACGCAGATCGGCAGGACCACGGCCATCGATGCGGATGCCCTCGTCGATAACTCGCTTGCGAACAAGCTTCTTAGTCAACGATCGAACGGCTTCTTTGATCTGTTTTTCTTGACCTGCAAACTTGCCAGGAGCATCTGCTGTGCCCGCGAGCTCTGCGACAGTTTGTGCTGTTGCAACTAAAACTTTATCTGCAATTGGATCAAGTAATTCACCAAACTTTGATTGTTGTTTATATAACCTTGCAAAAAATCCATCGAGATAATCTGTAAAAGCCGCTAAGACAAATATTCCACAACATAACCAATCACTTAATTCTCCAGGAAAGTAGAAAACAATTATTAATATTGGAGCAATGAGAATTCTTCCGATTGTTAAAATGTTAGGAATTTTCATTTTTTAGATATTAAACTATTTCTATTAAAAAAATTATAGATTTTATTTGCAACTAAATCACTTATTCCATCTATTTTTTTTATATCTTCGATGCTTGCGTTCTCTATTAATTTTACAGATCCAAAGTGATTTAACAGTAATTTCTTTCTTCTTTTTCCAATTCCTTCAATCTTATCAAGTGCTGATTGAGCAAAAGTATTCTTTCTATTAATTCTATGTGAAAAAATAGCAAATCTATGAGCTTCATCACGCAATCTTTGTAAGAAAAATAGCAAAACATTATTGTTAATTTTGATTTTCTTATTATTGTAATAAAAAGTTTCATCACCTTGATTTCTTCTCTCACCTTTTGCAATTGCTATCATATTAAGATTAAAATACCCAAGTTCATCTAAAACTTTTCTAGCTAAATTGTAATGACCTTTGCCACCATCAATTATTATTAAGTCAGGAGTTTCATCTTCATTATTTGATTTAATTTTTGCAAATCTTCTAGAAAGAACTTCCTTTAACATTCCATAATCATCTCCAGGATTAATGTTTGTTTTCGATATATTAAATTTTCTATATTTTCTTTTAATAAATCCATTTTTTCCAAACACAACAAAAGCTCCAACAGCATTAAGTCCTTGAACATGACTATTATCGTAAACTTCAATCAGGCCAGGGTTAAAACCCAAATTAAATTCATGGTTAATTAATGATAAAAAATGATCATTATTTTCATTCTCTAATAGTTTTTTATCTAGAGCCAATTGTGCATTCTTAATAGCTAATTTTATAGAAAGTTCTTCATTACTATTTTTTGCAGTTTTTATGTTAATTTTTTTATTATATTTTTTTTCTAGAGCAGTTTTAATCAGATCTAAATCTTTAATTTTTTTATTTAACACAATCTCTTCTGGAGGGATTTTATTTTCATAGAATTGAATCAGAAAAGAATAAATAATATCGTCTATATTATCGTCTTTATCATGCTTTGGAAAAAAAGCTTGATTACCCCAGTTTTGTTTTGATCTATAAAAAAATACTTCAATGCACGTAATATTGTTTTTTTGAAATGCAACAACTAAATCTGCATTATTAAAATTATTTTTATTAATCTGCTGAGATGATTGAATTTGAGTTAACGCTTTTATTCTATCTCTAATTATTGCTGCTTTTTCATAATTAAATTTTTCACTTTCATTTTCCATTTCTTTAGAAAGTTTTTTTTGTATAAGAGCTGATTTTCCATTTAAAAAATTAATACTATCTAAAACAAGATTATTATAATCTTTTTCATTAATTTGATTTGTACATGGTGCTGAGCATCTTTTAATTTGATATAAAATGCATGGTCTCTTTCTATTATTAAAAATTGAATCGTCGCACACTCTTAATAAGAATACTTTTTGCAATGTTTTAATTGTCCAACTTGCAGAACTTGGAGAAGCGAAAGGACCAAAAAATATATCATTTTTATTTTGTTTACCTCTAAACTTGGTTAGTTGTGGAAATTTATGAGACTTTGTTAGCTGAATATAAGGAAAAGATTTATCATCTTTCAATAATATATTATATCGAGGTTGATTTTTTTTTATTAGATTAGCCTCAAGTAATAATGCTTCCGCTTCATTTTGCGTTGCAATAAATTCTAGATTTTTTGTACTAGAAATCATTCTTTCTGTTCTGATAGGCAAATAAGAAGCTGAAATGTAGCTATTTATTCTATTTGGTAAGTTCTTTGCTTTTCCCACATAAATAATGGCATTTTTATCATCTAGCATTTTATAAACACCAGGACCATTAGGCAGAAATTGAATTATATTTTTTATGATTTGCTTTCCTTGTTCAAAGTTTTTCATAATCATTTTTTGTTTTAAAGAATTCTATTCCCACAGACTCAGTATTTTTAATTATATTGAGTTTTTCAATTTTTATTTTGATATTAAGAACATTTTTATTCTTAAAAATTTCATAAATAAAATCATTTGCAAAAGATTCTAAAAAATTATATTTTTTTTTTAGAAAAAAATTTATTTTGTTAATAATTTCCTCATAATTAAGCACTGAATTAAGATTTCCATCAATTACTTTTTTTTGCTTGCTTAAAATTTCAACATTAAATCTTAACTTTTGAGGCTTAGACTTTTCAAAAGCATGATAACCAATAATTGCCTTGCACGTATAATTTTTAATAAAAATTATTTCTTTAGATTTTTTTTTTTTTTCCTCGAAAAGTTTTATAATATTTGTCTTATTCATTAGTCCCAAGGATATCTGGAGTTTTCCAATTAAGACTTTGCCCGCTATCCACAGCAATGACTTGGCCGGTAATTGTTTCGCTATTTGCTAAAAGGTAAGCAGTTTTACATATGTCTTGAATTTTAACAGCCTTACTAAGCAAAGTATTTTTTGATTGTTTATTAAAATGTTTTTGAGTTTGTCTTTTGTTTTTAAGGACTGGACCAGGAGCAATTGCATTAACCCTTATTGTTGGTGCCAATTTCATAGCTGCAGTTTTTGTAATTGTGTGTAATCCGGTTTTGCTAATGGTGTATGAAAAGAAATATGGAGTTAGTTTAAATACTCTCTGGTCAAGAATATTTATAATAGATTTATTTTCAGATAGATTTTTAATTTTAGAAAATTCTTTAATAAAGGTAGCCGGAGCTAAAAGATTAATTTTTATATGTTCATTCCAACTTTTTTCGTTAAAATTTAAAATATTATCGCTATTAAAAATAGAAGCATTATTAATTATGCAATTAATATTTCCTAAACTTTTCTTTGCTAAAGTGATTGTTTTTTTTATTGTTTTTGTATTTAAAAGATTACCTTGAATACAAACACACTTTACACCGTATTTTTCTATTTCTTTTTTAAGTGTGATTGCTTGTTTTTTTGATTTATTAAAATGAATAGCGATATTCCATCCCATCTTTGCAAAATATACACATAGTTCTTTACCAATTCTTTGAGAGGATCCTGTAATCAAAATATTTTTATTCATTTTATCTTTTTTTTTTAACAATCATCCCAGCCTTACCCTGTGTTGATCTTCCTATTAATTCTTTTTTTACATCGTCGTTATAAACTCTAATTTTACTGCTCATATTAATTTCTAATTCTCGTTCTTGAAGTTTTCTTATTTCATCTCTTATTTTTGCCGCCTGTTCAAATTCTAAGTTGTCAGCAGCCTTTTTCATTTCTTTTTCTAACATTTTTAAATGTTTTTTAAGATTATCACCAATAGGAATGTCATTATCAAAAGTAACATAATCTTTCTCAAAAACTCCTTCTAAAATATCATTAATTTTTGATTTGATTGATTGAGCGGTTATTTTATTTTTTTTATTATATTCAATTTGTTTAGTTCTTCTCCTATTAGTTTCATTGATAGCTTTTTTAATACTTTCCGTTTCTTTATCTGCATACAAAATAACTTTGCCATCAACATTTCTAGCCGCTCTGCCGATAGTTTGTATTAACGATCTTTCGGATCTTAGGAATCCTTCTTTGTCAGCATCTAAAATCGCAACAAGAGCACACTCGGGTATGTCCAATCCCTCTCTTAAAAGATTAATACCAATCAAAACATCGAATACACCAAGTCTTAAATCTCTTATAATTTCTATTCTCTCAAGTGTATCAATGTCAGAATGCATATAACGAACTTTAACTCCATTTTCGTCAAGATATTCAGTCAAATCTTCAGCCATTTTTTTTGTAAGCGTCGTAACCAGTATTCTTTGATTATTTTTAGAAACGGTAACGCATTCATTCAATAGGTCATCTACCTGATTTTTTGCAGGTCTAATAAAAATTGGAGGGTCTATAAGTCCAGTGGGTCTTATAATTTGTTCTGCAAAAACTCCTTTGCTTTGTTTTAATTCCCATTCACTTGGAGTTGCAGAGACAAAAATTGTTTGAGGTCTCATCATATCCCACTCTTCAAATTTTAATGGTCTATTGTCCATACAAGAAGGAAGTCTAAAGCCGTAATCCGATAAAGTTTTTTTTCTAGTATAATCTCCTTTGTACATCCCATTTAATTGAGGAATAGTAACGTGGCTTTCATCAACAAATACCAGACAATTGTCAGGAAGATATTCAAATAACGTCGGAGGTGGTTCACCAGGATTTCTTCCAGATAAAAATCTTGAATAATTTTCTATTCCAGCGCAACTTCCTGTAGCTTCAATCATTTCGAGATCGTATCTAGTTCTTTCTTCTAGTCTTTGTGCTTCTATAAGTTTTTTTTCATTTCTGAATTTTTCTAAAGTAACAATTAATTCTTTTTTTATTTCTTTAATTGCTTTTTCCACTGTTGGTCTAGGAGTTATATAGTGGCTATTTCCATATAATTTTATTAAATTAATTTCTTTATTGTCAGCTCCAGTCAGCGGATCAAAGGACTTTATCTGAGTTATTTTATTATATTCAATTGTAATTCTCCATGCCTCATCTTCATAATGAGATGGGAAAACTTCTATATTTTCTCCTCTAACCCTAAATGTTCCTCTATGAAAATTTTGATCATTTCTTTTGTATTGAAGCTCAACAAGTCCTTTAATAATTTTATCTCTTTCACAGTTTTCGTTCTTTTTAAAAATCAAAGTCATTTTACTGTAAGAGTCGACAGATCCTAATCCGTAAATACAAGAGACGCTTGAAACAATAATAACATCATCTTTTTCTAAGAGAGATCTGGTAGCCGAATGTCTCATTCTATCTATCTGTTCATTTATAGAAGCTTCTTTTTCTATATAAGTGTCGGATCTTGGAACGTAAGCTTCTGGAGTGTAGTAATCATAATAAGAAACAAAGTATTCAACTGCATTATTAGGAAAGAAGTTTTTCATCTCACCATACAATTGCGCAGCTAAAGTTTTATTTGGGGCAAGAATTAGGGCTGGGCGATTTAATTCTTCGATGATTTTGGCCATTGTAAAAGTTTTTCCAGAACCAGTCACACCAAGCAAAACTTGATTTTTTTTGTTGTTTAATATTTCTGTTTTTAAAAAAGAAATAGCCTTTGGTTGATCACCCGCAGGAGTGTATTCAGTTATTAGTTGAAATTTTTTTCCACCCTCTAATTTTTTTGAATTATATTTTTTAAATTCATTTCTTTGCAAACGAAAATTTACAAACAATCTAAGAAAGGAGTTCAAAAATGTCTGATATCGCATCAAAAATTAAGTCAATTATAGTAGATAAATTAGGTGTTGACGAGAATGAAGTTACACCTCAAGCAAGCTTCACCAACGATTTAGGAGCTGATTCACTTGATACAGTTGAATTAATTATGGAATTTGAAATAGAATTCAACATTGCAATTCCTGATGATCAAGCAGAAAAAATTGGAACAGTTGGCGACGCTATCTCCTACATAGAAGCTAACGCAAATTAAT
>JALRAW010000036.1 GCA_023257975.1 Candidatus Fonsibacter sp. | reverse complement strand
GCTTTGGCGCTTACAGCCTGCCCCCCCTGCGCATCAATGCGCGAGGAGGGGGGGAGCTCCTGGACATTTTGGAACTAATTCAAAATTGTTTGTGATGAAGTTTCTCTTGACGTATTGTTTCCCATCAAGAGAGTAAATAGTAAAGATATTAGCACCGGGTTTGGAGGAAATCCTTTAGCTATGAGTGTTGGTAATGCGGTATTAGATATTATTTTGCAAAAGGGATTTTTAGAAAATGTTCAAGAAGTTGGTAATTATTTTGAGATAAAATTAAAAGAAGTACAAAAAAAATATAGTAACATTATTGACCAAGTAAGAGGAATTGGTCTTTTAAGAGGAATTAAGTTAAAAGTAGATAATAATAAGTTTTTAGATCATTTATTTCAAAATAAGATGCTGGCAGTAAAAGCCGGCGACAATGTTGTAAGATTATTACCCCCACTTATTGTTGAAAAAAAAGATATTGATGAAGCAATAAAAATAATTGCAAAAACTTGTTCTGAATTTTAATTATGAAACATTTTTTAGATTTAAGTCTGATTAATAAAAAAGAATTAAGACAAATTGTTGAAAATTCTAAGAATAGAAAAAAGAATAGAAATAATAAAGGCAAAGTTCTTGTTGATAAAGATAGTCCTTTAAATGGCAAAATGCTGCTTATGGTTTTTGAAAAACCATCTACAAGAACAAGATTATCCTTTGATTTAGCGATGAGACAGTTAGGGGGACAAACGATAGTTATTAATTCTGAGAATTTGCATGTTGGTATTGGTGGTGAGACTATTGAAGATACAGCAAGAATTTTTTCTGTCTTCTCGGATATTATTATGCTTAGAACTTTTGAACATAGTACTTTATTAAAATTCTCAAAGCTTCTAACAGTGCCTATAATTAATGGACTTACTAACGATAGTCATCCTTGTCAGATTTTAAGCGATGTAATGACGTTTGAGGAAATAAAAGGATCTATACAAGGTAAAAAAATTGTTTGGGTAGGTGATGGTAATAACGTTACAAATTCTTTAATCGAGGCAGCCACGCAATTTGATTTTGAGTTAAAAATTGCATGTCCAAGAGAATTTATGCCATCAAAAAAAGTTATTGCTTGGGCCCACAAGAAAAAAGCAGATATTGAGATATTACATGATGCAAAAGATGCGGCAGATAATGCAGATTGTATCATGACTGATAAATGGATTTCTATGGGTGATAAAGGAAATTTAAATAAAAAAAGAAAAGCATTTAAGAATTTTCAAGTTAATGAAAAGTTAATGAAAATTGCAAAAAAAGATGCAATTTTTATGCATGATTTACCTGCTCAAAGAGGAGAAGAAGTAAGCGCTGGAGTTATTGATGGTAACCAATCAGTAGTGTGGCAACAGGCTGAAAATAGACTTCATTGTCAAAAGGGTATTATTGAGTGGTGTTTAAAAGGTAAATGATTGAAAGAGCAATTGTTTTAGCTGCAGGATTTGGAAAAAGAGTTCTGCCACTTACAAATATTACGCCAAAACCATTACTAAAAATTAATAATGTCAGTCTACTTGAAAATACTTTAAATTTTTTAAAAAAATTTGGGGTAACAAATTTTGCAATTAATACTCATCATTTAGGAGATCAGATCATATCTTTTGCTGAAAATAATAAAAATAAATATGATATTAAAATTTTTACAGAGAAGAATATTCTAGGCACAGGGGGTGGAATTCGAAATGCATTAGATTTTTTTCAAGATAAACCTTTTATTTCTATAAATAGTGATACAATCTGGTCCGATCAATATTTATTACCTTTAAAAAATTTATATAACAATTTTACTAAGCATAATGCTAATTCTGGTCTTTTGATGATTAAGAAAGAAAATAGTTTTGATAAAACCTTAAAAGGTGATTTTACTATAAAATCAGAACCTTTTTTATTTAGACAACCAGGTGATGCAAACAATTTAATTTTTACAGGTTGTCAAATTGTTAATCCAATTTTATTAAAAAATAAAAAAAAAGAAAATTTTTCAATTCAACCAGTTTGGGACGAAGCAATCGCTGATAAAAAAATGGTTGGAGAAGTTGCGCAAAATATATTTTATCACGTAACGGATTTACAAATTTACGAGAAACTAAAACAATTAGATCTTATTCATTAATTAAGATTCTTTTAGCTCTTTTTTTATCAAGATATAAATAATTTGATAAACTCATATCTTTATTAAATATTATATGAATTGGATTTCCAGTTGGAATTTCTAATTCAACAATCGATTTATCATTAATATTAAATATTTTTTTACAAAGGGATCTTAAACTATTACCATGAGCTGAAATGATTACATTTTTTTCTTTTTTTAAAACAGGTAAAATATTTTTTTCATAATAAGGAATAACTCTTTTAAAAGTATCTTTTAAAGACTCAGTATCTGGAATTAAATCCTTATTAATGTTTTTATAGATAGGATAGTGAACTGGATGATCAGGATTACTTTTATCCATTGGCGGAGGAGGAATATCATAACTTCTTCTCCAAATTTTTACTTGTTGCTCACCATGTTTTTTTGCTGTTTCTTCTTTATTAAGACCCTGTAGAGCCCCATAATGTCTTTCGTTTAATTCCCAAGCTTTAAATATATTTTTAATGCTTAGATCTAGTTTCTTATTTATTTCATCCAAAGTTAAAATTGCTCTTTTTTGAAAAGAGGTAAATGCGTAACAAAAATTGATGTTAAGATTTTTGATTAAAGAACCTGCTTGTTGAGCTTCGTCAATTCCTTGTCTAGTAAGCTCGGCATCGTACCATCCTGTGAATCTATTTTCTAAATTCCACTGACTTTGTCCATGTCTTACTAAAATTAAATTATACATTTTTTATTTTTTAAATTGTGGTACTAAAAATTTATGAGTGATTATAAATTATTTTATGTGACTTGTAAGAATAAAGTTGAAGCAAATAAAATAGCTTACGACCTTGTTACAAAAGATCTGGTTGCATGTGCAAATATAATTCCAAATATAAAATCTTATTTTAGATGGAATAAGAAAAAAATTAGTATCGCAAATGAAAGTGTTCTTATTGGAAAAACAGTAAAAAAAAACATAAATAAAATTATTATTCATGTAAAAAAAATTAGCTCTTATGAATGTCCATGTATTGTTTTTGTAGATATAAGAAATGGTAATAAAGATTTTTTACGTTGGATCAAATGTTCTACCAAATAAAATTTTTTACAATCAGTTTAATATAATCTCTTAATTTAACTTTAGCGCTTAATCTTATAATTTTATTATTTAGGTTCATCTTCGTTAAGGCTGATGCAAATCTTTCCCCTTCTCTCTTTGGTAAATACCTAATCTGACTTTTAAACATCTTTGCAAGCTCAATAATGCTGTACGATTTTTTGCTTGCAATTGAATAGTGTTTACTTTTATTTTTTTGTGCGATTAAAGCAAGGTCTTTGATTGTTGGTTGATTAAATATATCTTTAATGGTTATGTATATCCCTTTCTGGCGTGATTTGGCAACTAACTGGATACTAATAATAGAGTCTCCTCCAAGCTTAAAGAAATTATCGTAAATGCTAATTTTAGTAACTCCTAGTAATTCTGACCATATAGAACAAAGAGTTACTTCTAAAGCTGTTTCTGGGGCTACATAATTATCATTGTTTTGTCTAAGATTAGATGTAGGGAGTAAATTCCAATCAACTTTTCCATTAGGAGTAAGAGGAATTTTGTCAAGAAAGACGTAAATGGAAGGAATCATATAAGGGGGTAATTTTGCAGATAGAAACTCTTGTAATTCCGCAGATGTAGGAGTAAATTCCTTAGGAACAATATATGCAATTATTTGTTTATTATTAGCATCGTTATCTTTAACTTTAATAATATCT
>JALRAW010000015.1 GCA_023257975.1 Candidatus Fonsibacter sp. | reverse complement strand
GTGCATTTCGAGTAATTCACAGCAACCAAACCATGGAACCTCCTCGTCCGCACATACAACGAGTCATTGATATAAACGCGCCTCCTGTCGATTTAAAAGAAGGCGAAACGATAGCCTCACTGCTGGAAGAACAACAAAAATCCAATTCCAACAGCCACGTCATCAACATTAACGTGAACTTTTTCACATAAATTTGCAATTTCGTTTATAAAACTGATTTTTGTAGCTAGAAAAGCATTAGATGCATATTTTATAAGTTCTGCAGCTCTTCTTGTGCAAGCAACAAATGCTGCTCCTTTGTTAATAATAGGACGATATAATTCATTAAATAATTTTATTACTTTTTTATCGTTTGCTCCAATAACCACGCGATCAGGATATTTAAAATCTTTTATCGCCTCTCCTTCCCTTAAAAATTCTGGATTAGATACAATTGTGAATAATCCATTTTTTTTATTTTTATTTAGAATTCTTTCAATTTTATCTCCAGTTCCAATAGGCACTGTAGATTTTGTAACAATAATTTTACGAGATTTAATTTTTTTTGAAATTAATTGAGCAACAGAAAATACTTGAGAAAGATCTGCTGAAACTCCATCTTTTGCTGTTGGTGTACCTACGGCAATAAAAACAATATCAGATTTATTAATAGAACTAATTAGATCATCTGAAAAGCTAAGTCTGCCTGCATCAATATTTTTTTTAACTAATTCGGATAATCCAGGTTCAAATATTGGAATGATACCGTTTTCAAGCCTATTTAATTTATCTTTATCTTTATCAATGCAAATAACATTATTGCCAAGATCAGAAAAACAAACACCTGATACTAAACCAACATAACCTGTGCCAATAAAGCAAATTTTCATATTAGAAACTTTTTACTGAATTAGTATAACCCTTAACAGTTCCGCAGTCCAAATATGTTCCAGAAAATATATGTGCCACAAATTTATTGTTATTATAAATTAAATATTTTATTGCATCTGTAATCTGCACTTCTCCTGAAGAACCACTACTTGTATTTTTTAATAATGAAAATATTTTAGTTGGAAGAATATATCTTCCTATAATTGCATAATTTGATGGTGAGTATTTTAAACTAGGTTTTTCAAACACATCACTAATAAATAAATTATTACTTACTTTTTTAGAATATTTTATAATTCCGTACCTTGATACTTCTGAGTTTTTAACTTTTTTGGAAGCTATAACAGAAGAACCAAACTTATAATGCATTTTAATCATTTTCTTTGAGCAATTTTCTTTGTTAATTATATCGTCTGGCAAAATTAGAAGAAAAAATTTATCTTTAATTAATGATTTTGCTGCTAACACAGCATCTCCTAGCCCTTTTGGAGAATTTTGATAAACAAATTTAATTTTATTTCTATACCGATCTAAAATTCGAAGTTTCTGAATTGATATAGTGTCTTTCTTTTTTTTTAAATATTTTACTAAGTAAGGATCAGGATAAAAATAATCTTTAATAATTTTTTTTCTTTTAGAAGTTACAAAAATAATTTTTTTAATACCTGCGTCACATAAACAAACCCCATGCTACACGCATGCACTTGGAACATGTCCATGGACCTCTTGCCAAAGAGCCCTATTCCCTTCGAAACTCTTTCCCTGTTCATCAGCACAGCCCTCGCGCGCGCAATCCAGCGACTGATGTT
>JALRAW010000185.1 GCA_023257975.1 Candidatus Fonsibacter sp. | reverse complement strand
AAGACAGTTGAGGTCAGCCTGGGCAAGGGAGTGAGGGGCAGGATGATAAGGCTGAATATGAAACGGTCTTCCGTCTCAGTGGACGTGCGGTCAGTGCGAAGCTCAAGTAGTGGTTCAGGTTGCACTCGAATAAATTTTCTCCAACCTATCAGCTCATAAAAATAGTCGTAACAGAAACGTAAAATAAGTTATAAACAGCACTTTGCAACACAAGTCACAGGCCTACTTTTATCCTTGCTATCATCATAAATAGTAAGTAAAACATCACCATTGCTTTGCCCTATCTCTCTCCCAAATAGGATTGCAACCTCGGGATCAAGATCAACATTAGATGTTATTACATCAAGATCTACGTTACTTGAATCAAGAGTGAATAATGCAATTTCTGATAAGGACAGAATTGTTTCTCAATTTAAACTTTTATCTTCAATAGGCAGTCTGACTGCAAAAAATTTAGCTCTAGAGACAAAACTATACGATCCTAATGATTATCCAAATAAAAACTGGATAAGACATATTTTTTAGTAAAAAATACATATATTTCAATTACTTATTAATATAATTGAATAAAAGAACAAAATGTGTACATTTGTTTTATTGAGTCGCTAGACAATAAAATAAATTAAAAAGGAATAAAATGACTAAAAATACTCTCAAAGTTGTAAATACTGAAAAGACAGAAGATAAAAAAGAAAAACAAAAAGCGTTAGATGCTGCGATAAGTCAAATAGATCAAAATTACGGAAAAGGTTCTGTAATGAGATTAGGACAGTCTAGAGTTCTTGATATAGAATCTATATCAACTGGATCATTAGGATTAGATTTAGCACTTGGAATTGGAGGCCTTCCAAAAAGTAGAATCATAGAAATTTATGGGCCAGAGTCATCTGGTAAAACTACTTTATCACTACAGGTTATTGCTGAGGCACAAAAAAAAGGTGGAATTTGTGCATTCATAGATGCTGAGCATGCTCTTGACCCTGTTTATGCAAAAAAATTAGGTGTTAACACAACTGAATTATTAATTTCTCAACCAGATACAGGTGAGCAAGCATTAGAAATTGCTGACACTTTAGTTAGATCAGGATCTATTTCTGTTCTAGTTGTGGATTCTGTAGCTGCTTTAACGCCAAGAGCAGAATTAGAAGGAGAGATGGGAGATCACCATATGGGCTTACAAGCTCGATTAATGAGTCAAGCTTTAAGAAAGTTAACAGGTTCTGTTTCCAAGACAAATACAATGATTATTTTTATAAATCAAATAAGAATGAAAATAGGAGTTATGTTTGGTAGTCCAGAAACAACTGCAGGAGGAAACGCTCTTAAATTTTACTCTTCTGTAAGATTAGATATTAGAAGAATAGGAGCAATTAAAGATAAGGAAGAGATAATTGGCAACCAAACACGAGTTAAGGTTGTAAAGAATAAAGTTGCACCTCCATTTAAAGTGATTGAGTTCGACATAATGTATGGAGAAGGCATTAGTAAAATGGGAGAAGTTGTTGATTTAGCAGCTAAAGCAAATATTATAGAAAAAGCTGGCGCATGGTACTCTTATAAAGGCGAAAAAATAGGACAAGGAAGAGATAATGTTAAGCAATACCTAAAGCTAAATCCAAAGATTGCAGCTGAAATTGAAATGGCAGTTAGAACAAATGCTAAATTGATATCAGAAAAATTAAGTGATCATTCTGACAATATTTCTGAAGAAAAAGAAGATAGTAAAGAAGATAAATAAGCTAATTAATTTTTAAACTTTAATATTCTTAATACGTTAATTAAAGGCGCTTTTAAAGAAAAGCGCCTTTAGCATTCTAGACATATATATAAAAAGTTGTATCTATAAGTTAATATGGGTACAAAAACGCTTACTGAATGTAGGAGAACTTTTAAGAATTTTTTTTTAAAAAATTCGCATCAGGTAGTAGATTCCAGTTCTTTAGTTCCTCAAAACGACCCTACACTAATGTTTACAAACTCAGGAATGGTTCAATTTAAAAATGTTTTTACAGGCTTAGAAAAACTTCCTTTTAAAAGAGCAACAACTTCTCAAAAATGCGTTAGAGCTGGAGGAAAACATAATGATTTAGAAAACGTAGGCTACACACCTCGACATCATACCTTTTTTGAAATGTTGGGAAATTTTTCATTTGGAGATTATTTTAAAGAATCTGCAATTAAATTTGCTTGGGAATTAATCACTAAAGACTATGGAATATCAAAAGAAAAACTAACAGTAACAGTTTTTCACGAGGATGATGAGGCGTTTAATTTATGGAAAAAAATCTCAGGGCTGCAAGATGGTCGAATTATAAGAATTAAGACTAACGATAATTTTTGGTCAATGGGAGATACAGGTCCTTGTGGTCCTTGCTCTGAAATTTTTTATGATCACGGAGATCATCTTAAAGGTGGTCCGCCTGGAACCGTCGACCAGGATGGAAATAGATTTGTAGAAATTTGGAATCTTGTATTTATGCAATTTGAACAAATTTCAAAAGATAAAAGAGTTAACCTACCCAAACCTTCAGTTGATACAGGTATGGGTTTAGAGAGGATAGCTGCAGTACTACAAGGCACTCATGATAACTATCAAATAGATTTATTCAAAAATATAATTAAGTCAGCAGAAAATTTTATTAATATTAAAGTATCAGAAAAAAATATACCAAGCTTTAGAGTTATTGCTGATCATTTAAGAGCAACAGCATTTTTAATAGCAGATGGAGTTTTGCCCTCTAATGAAGGAAGAGGATATGTTCTAAGAAGAATAATGAGAAGAGCTATGCGTCATACTTTTACTTTAGGATCAGATTTACCAGTTCTTTATAAAGTTCTTCCAACTCTTATTTCTGAAATGAGTTCTGAATATCCTGAACTTAAAAGGGCAGAAACTTTAATTTCTGAAAATTTAAAATTAGAAGAAGAAAGATTTTCTTTGATGCTTAAGAATGGAATGAAAATATTGAATACAGAAATTGGTAATGTAAAAAATAATAAGCTTTCGGGAGAGTTAGCCTTTAAATTATACGACACATATGGATTTCCTTTAGATCTTACGCAGGATTTTTTAAAAGATAAAAAGATATCTATAGATGAAGATAAGTTTAATGTACTAATGTTAGAAAGTAAAAAAATTGCAAGAGCATCATGGAAAGGTTCTGGCTCTGATCAGACTTCAAAAATTTGGTTTGAACTTAAAGAAAAATACGGTCCTACAGAATTTTTAGGTTACAATACAGAGTCTTCTCAAGGGGTTATTTTATCAATAGTTAGTATTGATAAAGAAATTGATAGTTCAAATAAAAATTTAGAGTTAGCTCTTATTTTAAATCAGACCCCATTTTACGGAGAGTCTGGAGGTCAATTAGGAGACAAAGGCTTTATTTCTAATAATAATTTTAAATTTGAGGTAACAGATACAAAAAAAATGTTCGGTGATCTTTATATTCATTATGGAAAACTTATTTCAGGAGAAATTAAAAAAGGTGACCAGGCAAATCTTAAAATTGATTCAATTAAAAGACAGAATATCAGAGCTTATCATTCCGCAACACATTTGCTTCATGAATCATTAAGAAGAACCCTTGGAAAACATGTTGCTCAAAAGGGGTCATATGTTGGACCAGATAGATTAAGATTTGATTTTAGTCACAATAAATCAATCAGCGATCAAGAAATGATTAAGATTAATGATTGTGTTAATAAAATCATTGAACAAAAATCAGATGTCCAAACAAGACTTATGACTCCAAAAGCTGCTGTAGCAGAGGGAGCTTTAGCGCTGTTCGGAGAAAAGTATGGAGAAGAAGTAAGAGTTGTAACAATGGGCACTGATGGTAATAAATCTTTTTCCATAGAATTGTGTGGAGGAACACATGTTAAAAATACTTATGAAATTGGAAAATTTTCAGTTGTAAGTCAATCTCCTGTTGCAGCAGGAGTAAGAAGAGTCGAAGCTTTAAGAGATGTTCAGTTAGCAGAGTACTTAAAAAATAAAGCAAATGAATATTATAAAATTAATCAAAGCAAAATAGCTCAAATTAATGAATTGGAAAAAAATATAAAAGATTTAGGAGGTAATACTGAAGAAATTAAAGAAGAAGATTTTTCAACAAGAATTGCTATTTTAAAAAAAACATTAGAAGATTTAGAAGTTAAAAATATATTATCAAATCAGAACAAAAATATAATCAAAGATGTTAATCATAATAAAATTAGTGTCAGATTTCAAAAATTATTAGACTATCCAGTAAAAAGAATTCAAAGTTTTATTGAAGAACAAAAAAAAGAATTACAAAAAAAAATTATTATTTTATATTCTGTAAACGAAGGAAAAGTTACCGTTGCTGTTGGAATAACTAATGATCTAAATAATGAATATGATGCCTCCAAATTAGCTAAAGAAATAGGGGTAATTTTAGGAGGAAAAGGCGGCGGTGGAAGAAAAGATTTTGCTCAAGCCAGCGGAGGTTCTGATAGTTCAAAAATTGAAAGTTCTTTTGAAGAAATTTTAAAAAAAATTAATTAATTTAATTCTTTTTTAAGATTAGAATTTATAGTTTCTAAAAATTCAGTTGTAGTTTGATACTTTGCATCTTTATTAATTAAAATTGCAAGGTCTTTTGTCATATATCCTTTTTCCACGCTCGCAACACAAACTTTTTCTAGAGTATTAGAAAATTTTATTAATTCGCTATTACCATCCAATTTTCCTCTATGTGCTAGTCCTCTTGTCCATGCAAAAATAGAAGCTATAGGATTAGTGGATGTTTGTTTACCTTTTTGATGCTCTCTGTAATGTCTAGTTACAGTTCCATGGGCAGCTTCAGCCTCAACAGTTTTTCCATCAGGAGTCATTAAAACACTTGTCATTAAACCTAATGAACCAAATCCTTGGGCAACAGTGTCTGATTGAACATCTCCATCATAATTTTTACAAGCCCAAACGTATTTACCGCTCCATTTCATTGCACATGCAACCATGTCATCTATTAATCTATGCTCATAA
>JALRAW010000161.1 GCA_023257975.1 Candidatus Fonsibacter sp. | reverse complement strand
GGCGGCAAAGGCGACTTCACCGAGGGAGGAGTCCGGGTGCCCGCGTTTGCCTGGTACTTTAATGGCAATTCCATTCTTTATTTTGGGTGGAACTTTAATGTCAACAGGTGGTGTTGCAAAAAGATTAATTAGATTTGCAGTAGCATGTGTTGGTCATATTAGAGGAGGTCTTGCGATTGCATCTGTGCTCGCTTGTACTTTTTTTGCAGCCGTTTCTGGCTCCTCACCAGCAACTGTTGTGGCTGTTGGAACCATCATGATCGCTGGAATGGTGAATGCTGGTTACCCTAAAAAATTTGCTGCAGGAATTCTGTGTAATGCAGGAACCCTTGGAATTTTAATTCCACCATCTATTGTAATGGTAGTTTATTGTGCTGTTACAGAACAATCTGTTGGTAGAATATTTTTAGCGGGCATCATCCCAGGTTTATTACTTGCAGCAATTTTAATGATTGCAATTTATATTTATGCAAGAGTTACAGGATTACCTGCATCACAAAAAGCTAGTTTTAAAGAAGTTTTGATTAGTGCAAAAGAAGCTATTCCAGGTTTTCTTCTTTTAGTAATTATTATGGGCGGAATTTATGGAGGAATATTTACTCCAACTGAAGCAGCTGCAGTTGCGGCTGTATATGCGCTTATTGTATCTGTTTTTGTTTACAAAGATATTACTTTTAAAGATTTACCCCATGTCTTTATAGATGCTTCAAAAACTACTGTTATGTTAATGTTTATAATTGCGAATGCAATTTTATTTGCGCATGTTTTAACAACAGAAAGAATTCCTCAAATTATATCCGAGCAAATATTAAATGCAGGTCTTTCTCCTTTGATGTTCTTAATTATTGTAAATATCATCTTAATTATCGCGGGTGATTTTATGGAGCCTACTGCAATTTTATTAATTTTAACCCCAATATTTTTTCCAATTGCTATTAAACTTGGAATAGATCCAATCCACCTTGGAATTATCATGGTTGTAAATATGGAGATTGGAATGGTAACGCCCCCTGTAGGTCTTAATTTATTTGTAACGAGTGGAATAACTGGCATGACAATCGTTGAAGTATTAAAAGGGGCACTACCTTGGATGACAATTTTAGTCGTTTATCTTGGAATAATTACTTATTTTCCAAAAATTTCAACAATCCTTCCAGACTACTTAATGGGTCCACAATCTCCTGTAATTCTAAAAAAAGGGAATTAATTGAATAAAAAAATAAAAATTCTAGGCGATAAGATTGCAGATGCTAGATTTAAAAGAAAATTTTTACCTAAAATTTCAAAATCTTTAATAAGCAATCCTAATATCGCAACACAAATCTGCAGACATGCTGAAATGGAATTATTATGGAATCCCATTGGTTTTAAAGCAGGAGCTACTAATAAAAGTATGTGGAAAAAACTAAAGACTAAAAAACCTTTCTTTTCTTATTTATATGAGGAAAGCACCGCAATATCCAATTTACTTTTAGAAATGTCGATGCCGATAAAGTACTTTTGATTCATAGTTTTTTTTTTATTTGCTTCCACAAAGAGTGTATTGACCAAGTCCTTGATAATAGGCC
>JALRAW010000148.1 GCA_023257975.1 Candidatus Fonsibacter sp. | reverse complement strand
CCATTAGACGTTTGTTTTCGCACGAGCAATCGTATTCAGTGTGCTGATTTTCATCGACCTCGACAATAATGACGTGCGATCCCATATCTAGAAAAAGGTGCTCCAGCTTATTTGGAAGATTATTGGACATGGCATTTAGTTCCTGAATTTAAAGATTTTATTTATAATTCTCCATATGCAGAAATAGCTTCTGAATTAATGTCTGCTAAAAAAATAAATTTAGTTATTTACCCAGTAACAACACAAAGATTAGCATTAAAAAATGTTGAGGACGGATTGAGGCAGATATTCAAGGATGGTCATCAAAATAATGTAATTGATAAAATGCAGACTAGAAAAAGATTATATGAATTAGTTGATTATGAAAAATACAGTGAATTTGATAGCTCTATTTTTAAGTTTTCTAAAAAAGGACATGAATAAAGATGGCTGAAGTTGAAATTAGGAAAGGACTAGTTGGCGTTATCGCTGATGAAACTAAAGTTTCAGAGGTAATGCCAGATATCAACTCTTTAACTTATAGAGGTTATGCGGTTCAAGATCTAGCTGAAACATGTATATTTGAGGAAGTTGCTTACTTATTACTAAATGGAGAACTTCCAAATAAATCGCAACTTATCAAATTTCAAGAGGAAGAAAGAAACAATAGGGAAATTTCTACTAATTTAAAAAAAGTTATTCAAGACTATCCTAAAAATGCACATCCAATGGATACTACTAGAACTTCTGTTAGTCATTTAGCTTTGGAAGATTCTGAAACCTCAACAAATACTATCGAAGCTAATTATAATAAATTTATAAAAATTTTTGCAAAAACTCCAACTGCTATCGCTGCAAATTTTAGAACAAGAAAAGGACTGGATATAATAGATCCAAAAAAAGATTTAAGCTTCAGTGAAAACTTTTTTCATATGTGTTTTGGAAAAATTCCAAGTAAAGATGTTATTAAAGCATTTGATGTGTCTTTAATATTATATGCTGAACATAGTTTTAATGCTTCAACTTTTACTTCACGAGTTATAACTAGTACTCTTGCAGATATTCATAGTGCAATTGTTGGAGGTATCAGCGCTTTAAAAGGTCCATTACATGGAGGGGCAAATGAAGCTGTAATGGAAATGTTCTTAGACATTAAAGAACCTGAAAATGCAAAAAAATATATTTTAAATAAAATAAAAAATAAGGATTTAATTATTGGTTTTGGTCATCGTGTTTATAAAAAAGGAGATTCTAGAGTTCCTACAATGACTAAATATTATTACAAAACAGCTGAGTTCTATAAAAACGAAAAATTTCCTAAAATTTCCAAAATATTAGAAGAAACTATGATTAAAGAAAAAAATATATTTCCAAATTTAGATTTTCCATCAGGTCCTACTTATTACTTGATGGGATTTGATGTTAATTTTTTTACCCCAATTTTTGTAATTGCAAGAATTACAGGTTGGTCTGCACACGTGATTGAACAATTAAAAGACAATAGATTGATCAGACCTCTTTCAAAATACACAGGATCAATTCACCGAAAAGTTGAACCGATAGAACAAAGATAGTTTTTTATTTTTTTCTTAAACAAGCAAATCGATTAGCAACTACTTTAAATTCGCATAAATTTTCTCTAACAGTTTCATCTATAGCTTTTTTAATTCCAGTTGCTTCTTGAAGAGAATAATCATCACATACAACTAAACAGTTATCTTTTATACTTTTAAAAATAATATCTAATTCAAATTTAACTGTTTCATAACTATGCCCCCCATCAACAAATATCATATCAAATATTTTTAAATCAGTTTTTGGTAAAATGTTTAGGGAATTTCCTTTTTTTAATTCAATGTTATTTTGAAATTTTTTTAAAAATTTTGAAACGCTAGTTAAGGAATTTAATTTTTCTTTAAGCAAAAAATTATAAACTAAAGATTTTAATGGGTTAGAAAAATTTTGCTTTTTAACTAAGAACTCTGGAACAACTTCGTTACTAATAGCTTCATGAAAATCTTCAAAAAGATCAATTCCGAGATAAAAAAAATCTTTATTATTTATTAAATATAATAACTCGCAAACATTTCTTGCAGTAACGCCAGTAAAAACTCCAATTTCTAAGAAATTTTTAGGATTATGCTGTTTAACTAAATCAACAAAAATTTGGCCATAATATTTTTTTAGACCAGCTTTTCTCCAGTACTCTTTGTATTTGAAATTATCTTGTAAACTCAAATGCTTCAACCCAGGAACCTTTTGTAGAAGCTTTAGAATATTCGGTTGCTCTACCTTCAAAAAAGTTCATGTGCTCAACGCCATTTAACATGTCATCTAACCAAGATAATGGATTTTCTTTAACTTCGTATATCTCTTTTAAACGTAATTGAGAT
>JALRAW010000102.1 GCA_023257975.1 Candidatus Fonsibacter sp. | reverse complement strand
TTTTCAAGGGTAAGAACCTGGTAAGACCGATCTTCACCATCCCTGTTATCCTTGACGACATAACCCCTTTTTTCTTCCATGATCCGGCTAATGGTTGGCGCATACGTAGAAGGTCGTCCAATGCCCAATTCCTCCAGTTTTTTCACCATTCCAGCGATCATGATGGTTCCTACGGCTACGACAGTTGCAGGTGAGGAGCAAGAAACGGCTGCAAAAAAAGTACAAGCGAGCACAGATGCAATCGCAAGACCTCCTCTAATATGACCAACACATGCTACTGCAAATCTAATTAATCTTTTTGCAACACCCCCTGTTGACATTAAAGTTCCACCCAAAATAAAGAATGGAATTGCCATTAAAGTATAATGTTCTGATGTCTCAAATAATTTTAATGAAAGAGATGCCAAAGAGTCTTTTCCAAAAAAGAATATTGCTAACATGCTGGAAAAACCTAAACTTATGGCAATAGGCATACCCATAAACAAAAATACAAACAAAGCAGTGAATAAAAAAACTGATGTCATTATTTAATCTTTCTTAGTCTTAAAGCTATCGATTGCATCTTTAGCTTCGTTAGCAAGTCCCAAAGTTGTTTGTTTTCCTGTTATAATTTTAAATAAAGCCTCAACAAATCTAAATATGATTAGGGCATATCCTAAAGGCATAACAATTCTTGGCATCCATTGAGGAAGCCACTTGATGTCTTGTGATAAAATTCCAACGGTATAAATTTTTAAAACATAATTATAACTGCCAATAAAGATAAATATTCCATAGATAATGCAAAAAATAGCAGCAATTATTGAAATATTCTTTTTAATTCTATCTGAGAAAAAGTTTATTAAGGTATCTACTCCAATATGAGCTCCAATTCTTACACCCCAAGAAGCTCCTAAAAATATTAACCAGGCAAAAGCAATAACAGTAAATTCCATTGCCCAGTGAATATTAGATTTTAAAACATAGCGAACAAAAACGTTAAGAACATTTACGGCCGTCATAGCCGCCAGTAAAAAAGCTATAAAATATTCTTCAAATTTTGGAAAAAATTTATTCAAGATGTATCCCCTGCGCAGAGTTATATCTGCGCAGGAAATAAAATAAAACTATTTTTTAACCGCTGGCTTTTCAGCTTTAGGTTGAGCAGGTTTGCTAGCAGCTTGTGCAGCTTTGATTAAATCAGCACCAATTTCTGGTTCAAATTGTTTGTAAACTGGTTGCATAGCTTTTTTCCATTCAGCTAATTGTGCATCAGTCAATTTTACAATCTTAGCTTTTCCCGCAGCTTCAATCGCAGCTCGTGCTTCGTCATTTTTCTGTTTTGCAATTTGGTTATTAAAAACAGTCGCTTCTGCCATTGCTTCAGTTAAACCTTTTTTAATATCAGCAGGTAAACCATTCCACCATTTAGCATTTACCACAACCATGTAATCTAAAATTCCATGGTTTGTTTCAAGAATTGTTTTTTGAACTTCATGAAACTTTTGAGAGTACATGTTTGAAAAAGAGTTTTCTTGTCCATCAACTACTCCAGTTTGTAAAGCTTGGTAAACTTCTGCAAATGCCATTTTTTGTCCATTAGCACCTACGCTCTTCATGATAGCTTCATAAACGTCAGATGCTTGGATTCTAAATTTTAAACCCTTTATGTCTTGAGGTAGTCTGAAATCTTTGTTAGCAGCGAAATGTCTCATTCCATTTCCCCAATAATCAAGACCAATCAAACCTTTGTCTTCCATTGACTTTAGTAAAGCTCTACCTTCTTTAGAGTTTTCAAATCTTAAAGCAGCGTCAGCATCTTTAAATATGAATGGTAAATCAAATACTTGGATTTTTTTTGTATAACGATCAAATTTTGATAGTGAAGGAGCTATAATTTGAACGTCGTTAAGTAAAAGCGCTTCCATTTCTTTTGCATCACCAAATAATTGTGAGTTAGGAAATACTTGTACTTGAACTTTTCCTGGCAATTTTTTTTCAGCAAGTTCTTTAAATTTTAAAGAAGCTTGTCCTTTTGGTGTGTTTTCGGCAACTACGTGACTCAGTTTGATAACGATCGGAGTTTGTGCAGATGCAGAAAAACCAAATAACGAAGTTACAGCAACAAAAACAATTGCAGTAAATAGGTTAGTTATTTTTTTAAACATTTAGTTATTTTCCTTGTTTTGTTAATTTTAAAAGTGATGCAGTTTATCTAGACCCATAACGTTGACAAGTTTAAATATTCTAAGGTTTGAGTTTCTATTAGTTTGCATATATTATTAAAAAACGCTGAATTTGAGCCAAAAATATACTTTAACCATGAATATAAAGAATAAAAATTTAACTATTAATAAGTGTTATGTGAATGGAGCGTGGGTTGGTTCCAATAAAAAAATTAAAGTTATAAATCCAGCAACAGGGGCATTAATAGCAGAAGTTCCAAATTTTGGAAAACAAGAAACCATTAATGCAATTGATGCAGCAGAACTTGCATTTAAAACTTGGTCAAAATTTACAGCCCATGAAAGATCTAAAATTTTAAAAAAATGGTACGATTTAGTTATTGATAATCAAGATGATCTAGCAACGATCATGACAGCTGAGCAAGGAAAGCCTTTGAATGAAGCAAAAGGTGAAATTATTTATGCTGCAAATTTTAATGAACTAGAATCGAAAATTTTCTTTGTCCACGAAATATTGAATGTCCAGTTTTCAATACTATTGACATAAGCAAAATAGGTTGTGCTTAAACTTAAGCTACCACCGAAAAAATCACGCATCCAAGAAGCAGAAA
>JALRAW010000100.1 GCA_023257975.1 Candidatus Fonsibacter sp. | reverse complement strand
GCAGTTCTTTTTCCAGATCTTGTTTGTAACATCCAGAGTTTTTTATTCTCAATAGTAAATTCAATATCTTGCATATCACGGTAGTGACTTTCTAATTTTTTATAAATTTTTGTAAGTTCGTTAAATGCCTCTGGCATTGTCTCTTCCAATGAGAGATCTTCTGATGACGACTCAAGTCTTGCTTTTTTTGTAATATTTCTTGGAGTTCGAATACCTGCAACAACGTCTTCTCCTTGAGCATTAATTAAATACTCACCATAAAAACTATTCTCTCCTGTAGAGGGATTTCTAGTAAACGCAACTCCTGTTGCGCAATCATTACCCATATTACCAAAAACCATGGACTGAATATTGACTGCAGTTCCCCATTCTTCAGGAATATTATTTAATCTTCTATAAGTTTTTGCTCTTTGATTTTGCCAAGACTTAAAAACTGCACTAATTGCTCCCCACAATTGCTCATGGGAGTCTTGTGGAAAATCTTTTTTTGTATTTTTTTTTACAATATCCTTATAATTGCCAACAATTGTTTTCCAATCTTCAGCTTTAAAATCTGTATCTGATAACACACCTTTAGTAAGTTTATAATTATCAAGCAAATCTTCAAAATTATGATGATCAACATCAAGGACAACATTGCTATACATTTGAATAAAACGTCTGTAGCTATCATAAGCAAATGTTTCATTATTCGTTTTTTTAATTAATCCTAAAACCGTTTTATCGTTCAATCCCAAATTTAAGACTGTATCCATCATTCCAGGCATAGAAACTCTTGCTCCTGATCTAACCGACACTAGTAAAGGATTATTAATATCGCCAAAATTTTTACCTAAAATTTTTTCTATGTTTCTAATAGCATCTTCAACCTGAACTTTAAGATCATCTGGATATTTTTGATTATTTTTATAAAACTCAGTGCAAACTTCAGTTGTGATTGTAAATCCCGGAGGAACAGGAAGACCTAATTTTCCCATTTCAGCTAGATTTGCCCCTTTTCCACCCAAGAGAGGTTTTTGCGAAACAGTTCCTTCGCAGTTTGAACTATTAAACTGATAAACCCATTTTGGCATTGTTAAATCTCAAATTTTGAAAAGTCTGCAAAACTATCAAAAGTTTTACACAATAGGAATAGTAACTCTAGCCTGTTTTTTTTGATCTGTTCGTTTTCATCATTTACTTTTACGTTATCAAAAAACTTATCAACAAACCCTTTGGTGCTAGCTAGTAAAGCCATCGTCTGTTCCACAGTTCTTAATCGTGCAGGAGTTGTATAGTGTTCTCTAATTTCATTTATTTTTTCTAATAAAAAATTCTCTTCATTATGTTTAAATAAAACGGTGTCTGGATCTCCATAAAATTCTTGCTTAAGTTCTTTCTTTGATTGCTCTAAAATGTTTGTACATCTTTTATAAACTGCAATAACATTTTGTCCGTCATCACTCTTCACAACTTTGTTCAAATTTTTAATTTTAGTAAACAATCCAAAATAATCATCGGATCTACTATTAAATAAAACAGATTCAATAGCATCAGGTCTGATTTTTTGATCTTTTAGTAAATTTTTAAATCGGTCAGAAATAAAAGATAAAATCTCCTCAGTAAACTTAAGGTTTTGCAAACTCACTCTTTGAGTAAGATATGAATTTTTTGAGTTATTAATTAATTCTTTTAATGAAATAGAAATTCTATTTTCTATTAATATTCTAAGAATGCCAAGCGCTGATCTTCTTAATGCATAGGGATCTTTGGAGCTTGTTGGTTTTTCGTTGATTCCAAAGAATCCAACTAAATTATCTATCTTATCAGCAAGTGCCACTGCGATTGAAATTTTTTCTTTTGGGACTCTATCTTCTGGTCCAACTGGTAAATAATGATCTGAAATTGCATTTGCAATTTCTAAACTAAAACCCTGTTCTACTGCAAAATATTTTCCAAGTACTCCTTGTAATTCTGGATATTCTCCTACTAAATCTGAAACTAGATCTGCCTTACAAATGGATGCAGCTATCTCTGCATCATCTTTTTTACAATTGATAATATCAGCGATGAATGAAGCTAAAACTCTTATTCTTTGGGTTTTGTCATAAAGTGAGCCTAAACTTTGATAAAAAGTAATGCCTTTAAGTTTACTTACTTGTTTTACTAAGTTTTGACTTTTGTTTTTTTCCCAGAAAAATTTTGCATCTGTTAAACGCGCAGTAAGAACTCTCTCATTTCCTTTTATAATTTTATTCTTAATGTCTTCTTTATTTGCAACAACAATAAAACTATTAATTAATTTATTGTTATTATTAGAACGCATTGAAAAATATCTTTGATGATGCTGCATCGTTAAAATAAGAAGTTCTTCTGGTAATTTTAAAAAATCTTTTAAAAATGATCCTTTTAAAACAATTGGATCTTCAACAAGATTAATAACTTGTTTAAGCAATTTATTATTAATTTCTAATTCGCAATCACTCTTTTTAAGAAATAATTGAATGCTTTTAGTAATTAGGTTTTCTCTTTCTGTATTATTAAAAATAATTCTTTTATCAGTTAATATTTTTTTAAAATGACTATAATCTCTAATAACAACTGCTTTATCTTCCAATGGTCCATCTACATAAGTAATATTTGTTGATGTTAAGTGAAAAAAATTAAATGCGATAGCTTGTTTATCAAATAAACATAAAATTGATTTTAAAGGCCTGCCCCAAGAAAGATCATAATTACCCCAACGCATTTTTTTTCTCCATTGTAGGCCATTTAAAAAATGAGGGATATTTTTCTTAATTTCTTCTACAACTGGTATTTCTTTTTTTTGTATTTTTACAAAAAAAAACTTTCCTTTGTCTGTTTCTTCTTCGTAAATTTCTTTTGAATCTAAATTATTTGATTTAATAAACCCTTGTATAGCCTGCTCTGGTGCTCCAACTTTTGGACCTCTTAAAACCTTTGCTTCGGTTTTAATATTTGTTGGTAAGTTATTGTAATAAAAAATTAATCTTTTGGGAGTTGAATAAATTTCACTTGCAACTTTTTTAAAATCATATTTTTCAAAAAATGACGTAAAATTTGCAGCAATATTATTCTTTGCATCTTCTTGTAATGTGGGTGGTATTTCTTCAGAATATAATTCTAATAATAAGTCGGACATTAATCAGAGTTCTTTAACCAAACTTCTGCTGTACTTTTAACAAGAGTTCTAATTTTGTTTATAAATCCAGCTCTTTCTGTCACGGATATAACCCCTCTTGCGTCTAAAGTATTAAAGATATGACTGGCTTTTAAACACTGATCATAAGCAGGGAGAGCTAAATTTTTAGATAATAAATTCTGACATTCACCCTCTGTCATTACAAATGATTTTAAAAGATTATCTGTGTTTGCAAATTCAAAATTATATGCCGAAAATTCTTTTTCATTACGTTTATAAACCTCTCCATATTTAACACCATCATTGTTCCATCTAATATCGTAAACACTATCTACTCCCTGAATGAACATTGTAATTCTTTCAAGACCATAAGTGATTTCTGCTGAAACTGGTTTACATTCAAATCCTGCCATCTGTTGAAAATAAGTAAATTGAGTAATTTCCATTCCATCACACCAAACTTCCCATCCAAGTCCTGAGGCTCCTAATGTTGGACTTTCCCAATCATCTTCTACAAAACGAATATCATGTTCTTTGTAATTAATTCCAAGCGCACTTAAGCTTCTAAGATAAAGACTTTGTACATTTTCAGGTGATGGTTTGATCAAAACTTGAAATTGGTAATAATGCTGAAGTCTATTTGGATTATCTCCGTAACGACCATCTGTGGGTCTTCTTGACGGCTGAACATATGCTGCCTTCCAAGGCTTAGATCCTAAAGATCTTAACGTTGTTGCGGGATGAAAAGTACCAGCTCCAACTTCCATGTCATAAGGTTGCATTACAACACAACCATAATCAGACCAAAATTTTTGTAATTTAAATATAACCTCCTGGAAAGATAAATCTTGTGGCTTAGATTTTTTTTTGGTTATAACTTTTTTTTTAGTTATAATTTTTTTTTTATTAAATTTCTTTTTAGCTGCCATTTTTATAAGCCATATTTGTTCCAGATGGATCTTACTTCTAGTTCATTTATAACTTCCGAATACGATCCTGGTAATTGTGAGGAAAGTTTTCTTTTTAACCAACTTTGCGCTGCTTCAAATTTTTTAACTTTGAGATCTTTACCAAATTTTTCTTTTAAAATTTCTTGTAAAGTTCCAACTCCATCAATTAAACCAAGTTCTAATGATTTTTTTCCAGACCAAAATTCTCCTGAAAACAATATTGAATGATTTTCAGATTTTAATTTATCTTTTCTACTATTCTTAACTAAATTAATGAATTCTTCATGCAAATCTTTTTGTAAAGATTTTAACTTTTCAACATCTTCTTTTTTTTCCTCCAAAAATGGATCTAAGATACTTTTGTTCTCACCCGCAGTATGAACTCTTCTTTGTACTCCGATTTTTTTTATTAACTCTTGAAATCCAAATGCTGAATAAATAACTCCGATTGATCCAACGATTGAATTAGCATTTGCAAAAATTTCATCTCCTGCGCACATCAACATATATCCACCTGAAGCCGCTACATCTTCGGCATAGGTAATTACTTTAACCTTTTTATCATCAGCTTCAGATCTAATAAGATCGTATAAAAGATTAGACTGAACTGGTGATCCTCCTGGAGAATTTATAGAAATAACAACTGCTTTAATATTCTTTAAAGCAAAGGCTTTTTTAATTATATCGCTTTGACTGGCATAGCTCATGCCTTGGCTAAATCTACCTACATTGCCTATAACTCCATTTAATCTGATTAGAGAAACTATTGGTTTTGATTTAAAAAATGAGAACATATTTATTTAATATCTTTTAAACGTTTATTGTTAGTATTCCAGAATAAAAATTTAATAATACTTTATATTTATTAATGCTACAAACGCCTCATGAAAAATAATATCGTACAACTAGAAAAATTTCAGAAAAAAACACCTTACGATTCCCTTAAAGAAATATTTAATAACGATTTAGACAAGGTAGAGGATTTTACAAAATTAAAATTATCAAGCGCAGTAAATCTGATTGATCAAATGGCTTCATACCAATTAAATTCAGGTGGAAAAAGATTAAGATCTATACTGACTTTAGCTAGCTCTAAAATTACTGAATACAGAGGTGAGCATAATATTCATTTAGCTGCTTGTGTTGAGCTTATTCATAGCGCAACTTTATTACATGACGATGTTATTGATAACAGTACAGTAAGACGAGGCAAAAAAACTTCAAACGTTATTTGGGGAAACCAACCATCAATACTGGTGGGAGACTATTTTCTAAGTAGGTGTTTTGAAATTATGGTTGATGTTGGTTCTTTAGAAATTTTAAAATTATTATCAAATGTATCTGCAGAAATTGCTCAAGGCGAAGTCCTTCAACTTCAGCATAAAAATGAAGTAGATATGACTGAACAAGTTTATTTAAATATCGTAACACAAAAAACAGCTTCATTATTTGGTGCGGCAATGAAAGTGGGCGGTTGTCTTGCAAATAAATCTGAGAATGAAAAAAAAGCCTTACAATCTTACGGCGTTAATCTTGGTATCGTATTTCAAATCAGCGATGATATTTTAGATTATAATTCTACTAAAGCCTTTGGTAAGAATATTGGAAATGATTTTTATGAAGGTAAAATTACTTTGCCAATTATTATTTTATTTCAAAAATCAAATAATATTGAAAGAGAGCAAATTAAAAAATATTTCGCTCAAAAAATAAGAATAGAAAAAGAATTAAATCAAATTTTATTATTGATAAAAAAATATGATGTAATTACTATTTGCAAAAAAAGGGCAGAATATTTTTCAAATGTATCTTCTGACTCTTTAAATATTTTTAAAGATTCTGATATTAGAAAAAATCTACAGGAACTATCTTTTTATTTAATTAATAGGACGAATTAAGAATATAAATTGTACTATTTAAATATAGTGCAAACGTAGACCACGCAAAATAAGGTAGCATTAATACAACAGAAGTCTTGCTGTATTTTGAATACAAAACCATTAAATATAAAATAAAAAAAATAATTATTGAAATTATAAAACTAGCAAGAAAAATTTGTTTATAATAAAAAAATACATAACTCCAACTTGCATTTATAAATAAGTGGATAAAATAAACTGCCAAAATTTTATTGGAATGTTTGCTTTTTTTATAAGCAAGCCAAACTGCTACTGACATCATTGCATAAAGCAGTGTCCACACTGGCCCAAAAATCCAATTAGGAGGATTAAATGCTGGTTTTGCTAAATTATAATACCAAGGATCTAATGCTGCCTTTGTTACAAATCCTGCTGGAAAAGTTATTAAAAAAGTAGCTACAACAATTATGAATAAACTTGAGTAGCCCTGTGATTTTGTTTTAGATTTTTTCATTACTAACTAGTTATTTTGACATAAAATAACGCAAGTGCCGCTAATATGTGTCCGTAATAAGTTAGATTAACAAAAACTCTTAAAATAAATTTATGATCATCTTTTATGTTAAGAAAATCACAAAGAACATTACCTGGGTTATAAAGTAATTCTAATTTCAAATAATTAACCTTTTTTTTAACGATTAGAAGGGCTATTGCCCACGAATCCCATATTCATTTATCCAAAGTTAAAAGTCAATTTTAGCAATGTTCATAGGTTTATTCTGCAGAAAATAAAAGTTTTATTAATCTTATAATTGCACTTAAGAGTGGTATATCTAATTTAATTAAATTTTTGTTAATATGAAATTAGGTTTTGTAGGCGTTGGAAAAATAGCAACCTCTGTTATTGAAGGAATTTTTAAAGCAAAAATAAATGTAAAGGAGATGATTCTTTCTCCAAGAAATAAAAAAAATAGTAAATCTTTAAAGAATAAATTTAAAAAAATTAAAATTGCAAAATCTAATCAAGAAGTACTTGATAAATCTAATTGGATAGTTCTTTCCGTCACACCAAAAGTTGGAAAGCAAATATTAGGGAAATTAAAATTTAGAAAAAATCATACGGTCCTAAACTTTATATCCACTATTCATAATCAAGAACTAAAAAAAATAATATACCCTGCTAAACAAATATTTAAAATAGCCCCTCTTCCTATGATTAAATATAATCTTGGACCTATTATTATTTATCCAAAGAATAAGATTGTTGAAAAATTTTTCAACATGCTTGGAAAAGTGATTGCCACAAATAATGAAAAGGAAAATAAAAAATTATGGGTCTTGACCTCATTTATGGCAACATATCTTGAAATATATAATACCGCTCATAAATGGTTTGTAAAAAGAGGAATTAATGAAAATAAATCTAAAGAATATATAAATCATTTATTTAAGGCACTAAATAACGAGCTTTTAAAAAATTCTCATTACTCAACGGATAAAATGATTAAAGAGTTTCAAACAAAAGGTGGAATTAACGCAGAACTTCTTAAAAGATTAAAAAAATCTGGAATATTTAAAAATTTAAATAATGGTTTCGATAAGATTTATAATCGAATAAAAAAATCCTAAAATATTTTTTACTAAGAAAATAATTTAGCAATATATGTATAAAGCGGTATTCCAATTATAATATTTATTGGAAAAGTTAATCCTAATGACATTCCAAAATAAAGTGAAGGATTGGCTTGTGGTAGTGCATATTTTAATGCTGCTGGCACTGCAATATATGAGGCACTTGCAGACAAAATCATTAAAAGAATTGTTTCACCTAAATCAACTCCTGCGATCTTACATATTAATAAAGCCAATAATGCATGAATAGGTGGAGCAAATACTCCATAAATTAAAACATAAACAGGTTTGTTTAGAACTTGTTTAAAATTTTTGGCAACCATCAAACCCATATCAAGCAAGAAAAATGCTAGCATGCCTTTAAATAAATCAATTGAGAAAGGTGCCATAATTTTCTCACCGGTAGTACCAGCAAAAAGACCCACAATCATTGCTCCAATTAAAAGTAATTGAGCTCCATCTGTGAAAGATTTGTGCAACAAATTTAGTGAACTTTGTTTTTTATTAGATTTTGCAGCACTTGCTAAAAAAACTGCAAGAATAATTGCTGGAGATTCCATTAACGCCATAGCAGCCGCCATATGACCACCGTAGGTAATTTGGTTTTGATCTAAAAATTGACTAGCAGTAATAAAAGTAACAGCGCTTACCGAGCCATAAGTTGCTGCAATTGCAGCTGAATCATAACTGTTTAATTTTTTTCTAAGAAAATAGTATCCAAGTATAGGAATAATAATTGCAAGTATAACAGCGATAGACAAAGTTTTTACTATATCAATTGTTAATCCTGATTTTTGTAAAGCAAACCCTCCTTTTAATCCCAGAGCCATTAAAAGATATAATGATAAAAATTTAGTAATTGCTGGTGGAATCTCTAAATTAGATTTAACAGCTCCAGCAAAAACTCCAAAGATAAAAAATAAATATTACAATTTTTTGGAAAATTCAATATCAAATAAATTTTCTTCTTTATCCATAAATTGCATCTCGAATTCTCTATATAATTCAATAACGTTGAAATTATTATATTTGTTTCTCCAACAATTGTAAAGGTTTCTTGCACTCCCGAGTTGACTCCTAGAATTTACTGATTCAAGAACATTCATAACCCATTTGAATTCATCCATAAGGTTTGCAAATCTCATA